>DATFDA010000064.1:0-6252 GCA_035252525.1 Candidatus Angelobacter sp.
AAGAATTTGTTCTTCTCTCCGGTTGGGGTCCAGCGAGGAAGAAAAAAGCAGGAAAGACCCTTCTCCGTTTGGGCCAGAATAAGAAAGGCATCGCACATGGGCGCGGAACAGAACCACTTGTGCCCCGTGATCAGGTATTCCCGCGAACTTCCAATTGGTACAGCGCGAGTCGTGTTGGCTCGAACGTCTGAACCGCCTTGCTTCTCCGTCATCCCCATTCCCAGCAGCACGCCTCGTTTTTCCGCTGCAGGTATGAAGCCAGGATCGTAGGCCGAGGAGAGAATGCGCGGCTCCCATTCTCTTGCCATCGCGGGCTCGGCCCGAAGCGATGCCAGACCGGAAAAACTCATTGAGACTGGACATGTATGGCCAGCTTCGTTCTGCACCGTGATCATCATCAGCGCTGCGCGAGCGACGTGGGCGCCCTTCTTGCGCTCGAGCCAGGGCAGGCTATGCAGCCGATGGCCAATAGAGATCTTCATTAGCCGGTGCCATGAAGGATGAAAAATCACCTCATCGCGGCGATTGCCGTTGCGATCATGCGTGTGCAAAACGGGCGTGTTCTCGTTGGCTTCCACACCCCAGTTCTGCGCCTCGGCTGTTCCAAGGATTTCGCCCAGTTCGCTGATTTGCTTCACAGCCCAGGCGGCGCTCTCGCGCTTAACAGCCTCCACCAGAGAGCGATCGGTGAGAAAGAGGTTATAGGCGGTGAGCGCGGGGACCTGGTTGGAGCTTTCCTTTGCAGGCGGAGCCATTTGTGCGGAGGAGGTCATGGGCTAATTATCTGCCTGTGTGGGTAGCCAAACAACAGCAACAGATATAGGGCTGCAAAACACATTCATGTGAGATGGGTGAGTCCCATATTGGGATTTGGCCCAGATAAGCGGCACAAGGTAAACTGATTCGCCATGAAAATCACCATTGGAATCGTCGCAGCTCTGTTGCTCGGCCTGCTCCCGGCTTCTGCTCAGGACTGGGCCAGGCAAAAATTGGAAAAATCCCCTCGCCACCAGGAGTGGGTGCAGATCAAGCATGACAACCGCACCGTAAACACCTTTGTGGTGTATCCCGAAGCGAAGCAAAAAGCCCCAGTCGTTCTTGTGATCCATGAGATCTTCGGAATGACCGATTGGGTGCGCAGCGTGGCTGACCAACTTGCCGCCAATGGCTACATTGCAGTCGCTCCCGACCTCCTTTCCGGCATGGGGCCGAAGGGTGGTGGTTCCTCTGAGTTCGCAGATACCCAGGCAGCGATGAAGGCGGTGTCAGGACTGGACGCTGATCAGATCACGGCCGACCTGAACGCAGTGGCCGATTACGCCAAAAAGCTTCCGGCGGCAAATGACAAGCTGACTGTAGCCGGCTTCTGCTGGGGCGGAGGGCAGTCCTTCCGTTTCGCCACCAACCGCAAGGACCTTGCTGCGGCGTTCGTATTTTATGGTCCTCCTCCCCAGAATCTCACTGCGATCAACGCACCGGTGTACGGATTTTATGCCGGCAATGATGCTCGGATCGGCGCAACCATCCCGGGAACAATAGACGCGATGAAAAAGCTGGGCAAGAAATATGATCCCGTTACTTACGAGGGTGCGGGACACGGCTTTATGAGGGCAGGCGAAGATCCGAGCAACACGAATCCAGCCAACAAAAAGGCCCATGATGAAGGTTGGGACCGCTGGCTGAAGCTTTTGAAGACAATCTAATTTCTGTCATTCCAGAGAAAGGCCGGTGTACAAGCCGGCCTTTTTCATCAGGGTGACATTTTGGCCTGAAAATCGTCTATTGAACCTGGCTGTGCCCTTTTGCGTATCTCCTACCGCGACTCACGAATCAGGAGGTTAATTATGTTCCAAACAGGCAGGTCACGGCATTCGTTCCCGGTGTTCAGTCTTGTTGCCACGCTGGCGTTGTTTCTGGTCCAGGCTGCAGTAGCTCAGGAGCAGCAGCCGGAACATTTTCAAAAGACATTCGCCGTTTCTCCTGGCGCAGCATTGAACGTGGAGAATTACAAAGGAAGCATCCATGTTTCCGCGTTCGGCGGCAACCAGGTGATGGTCGATGTCGAAAAGCAGTTTCAGGGCAATGATTCCGACCGAAAGTGGTGGATGGAGAACACAAAGGTCACCTTCTCAAACGATCCGAGCCATGTGAAAGTGAAGGTTGAATATCCCACAGACAATTGCACCTTCTGCTTCCAGTTTCATGACTACACAGCCGGGGTTCAACTGGAGATCAAAGTTCCACGCCAGATGAACCTGGTGTTGGACGGCTACAAGCCGGATATCAAGGTTTCCGGCGTGCAGGGCGACATCGCGATTAGAAGTTACAAAGCTCCCATGCTGATTGACAGCACTACCGGTGCAATTCGAATCGACACCTATAAAGACTCGATCAAATTGCAGAATGTAAAAATCCGCGGATCGCTGGCAATTAAGTCTTACAAAGCTGATGCAGAGGTAAATGCACGGGACCTGGGCCAGAGCGCCGATCTGGAAAATGAAAAAGGCAGCATCATCGTGCGCGTTCCCGGAGATGCCGGTCTGGATGTGGACTACTCGGGAGGACGTCGGTCCAGTTTCCATAGCCACTTTAACCTAACCATGACCACCGGCTCCAGCAGTGATGTGCACGGAACCATCAACGGCGGAGGAACCAGGCTCAAGCTGCGCACAGTAAAAGGAACGGTATCGCTCGAGAAGCTCGGCGGACAGCTATAAAACGCAGCCAGCTTAAGGGTTTCTGCTCAGGTAATATAAGGCTCGCGAGTGCGACCTGAAGTTTAAGGAGAATACTGATTCATGCGTTTACGCGCGCTTCTGTTTGGAGTTTCTCTCTTCTCTCTATCACTTTTTGCCCAGACCGGGGAGCAACACGGAATACAAGTCGGCGACCTTGACCGCAAAGCCGATCCCTGCACAGACTTTGCCCAGTACGCTAACGGTACCTGGCATGCCCAGAACCCTATCCCCTCTTACATGGACCGCTGGAGCCGGCGTTGGCAGGCAGGAGAACAAGCGAAGGAACAACTCAAGGACATTCTGGACGATGTTTCCCAAAAAACTGATTGGCCCAGAGGCAGCGTAGAGCAGCTAATCGGCGATTATTACGGCTCTTGCATGGATGAAGCGCGCATCAACAAGGCCGGTCTCGCGCCCGCAGAACCGTTGCTGAAACAGATTGATGCCATAAAAAACCAGGCCGATTTGCAACGCATGATCAGGCAGCTTAATGAGCTCGGCGCTTTTGTGCCCTTCGCACTGTTCTCGCAGCCAGATAATCACAATCCCGGCGAGACAATTGCAAACCTGTTCGCCAGCGGACTTGGCTTGCCGGACAGAGATTATTACCTCAAGCCCGAACCACGATTTCAGGACGCCCGGGCAAAGTATCTGACCCATGTGGCAAACATGTTCAAGCTGGCTGGTTACGATGATGTAAAAGCCAGGACTGCGGCCACAACGGTTTTTGAATTCGAGAAGAAACTGGCTGAAAACTCGCTGGACAATGTTGCCCTGCGCGACCCTAAAAACACTGATCACAAGACCACTTACGCGGACCTCAAGAAGCTCACACCGGCATTCGGCTGGGACAGCTATTTCAACGCGGAGAAGATTTCACGCGCCGATCTCAATGTGGCTGAGCCGAAGTTCATGCAAGAGGTGGACCGCCAGTTGCGGCAGACTTCCCTGGCCGACTGGAAGACATATCTCAAATGGCAATTCCTGCACAATTCAGCAAACGTTTTGTCTGATCCGTTCGTAAATGAAAACTTTGCCTTCTATGGCAAGTATCTGGCCGGGCAGCAGGAGATCAAGCCCCGCTGGAAGCGCTGTGCCGAATCTACGGACCAGTTACTGGGTGAGGCTTTGGGGAAAAAATATGTGGAGAAATACTTCCCCCCGGAAGCCAAAGCCCGCGCCCAGGAGATGGTCAAGAATATTCTTGCTGCGATGCACGACACCATAGAAGGCCTGGACTGGATGGGCCCTGAAACGAAGAAGAAAGCGCTGGAAAAGCTCGCCACGTTTAATCCAAAAATCGGCTATCCGGATAAATGGAAAGATTACAGCAGCATCAAGATCAGCCGCGACTCGTACTGGAACAACAACCTGGCCGCATCGCGCTGGAACGTGATTGACGACAACTGGGCGCTGATCGGCAGGCCGACTGATCGCGGGCGCTGGGGCATGACGCCGCCCACTTCCAATGCTTATTACAATCCATTGATGAATGAGATTGTCTTCCCTGCCGGCATTCTCCAGCCTCCTGCTTTTGACGTGAAGGCTGTGGACGCTGTTAATTACGGCTCGATTGGCGTGGTGATTGGGCATGAAATCAGCCATGGCTTTGACGATCAAGGCGCACAGTTCGATGCGCAAGGCCGCCTTAACAATTGGTGGACACCCGACGATATGAAGCGTTTTCAGGAGAAAACGTCGTGCGTTGTACGCCAGTTTGACAGCTACTACATTGAACCTAACATCCACCACAATGGAAAGCTGGTGCTGGGAGAAAGCATCGGCGACCTTGCGGGAGCAAAAATCGCATACCTCGCCTTCAAAAAGGCGCAACAGCAGCATCCGGCCCCGACGGTCGAGGGCTTTACCCCGGATCAGCAATTCTTCATCGCATGGGGGCAGTGGCGCGGCGATGCAATTCGCCCGGAGACGCAGCGTCTGATGGTGCAAGGCGATCCGCATCCAATAGCGAAATATCGAGTGATTGGGCCGCTTTCCAATATGCCGGAATTCGCAGCAGCGTTTTCCTGCGAACCGGGTTCTGCCATGGTAAGACCGCCGGCAGATCGTTGCGAGGTCTGGTAAACAACAGCTAAGAAAAAACCGGCGCGCCCGCAGGCAACGCTGTCTTTTTGGGCCGCCGGTTCGCCTGCAATATCTTCTTGCGCAAGCGCAGGCTCTTCGGCGTGACTTCCACCATTTCATCGTCAGCCACAAACTCAATCGCCTGTTCTAGCGTTAAAGCCTTAAACGGTACTAAACGGATGGCTTCATCTGCGGTGGAAGCCCGCATGTTGGTCAGCTTTTTCTCCCGCACGGCGTTTACGTCCAGGTCCACTTCCCGTGCGTTCTCACCGATAATCATTCCTTCGTAAAGCTCCACGCCGGGTCCAAGAAAAAGCACTCCTCGCTCCTGCAGGCTGAACAATGCATACGCCGTTGATGTTCCGGGCCGGTCAGCCACGAGCGCCCCGGTCATGCGATGCGGAATTTCGCCCAGCCATTCTGTATATCCATCGAAGAGCGAATTCATGATCACCGTGCCCCGGGTTTCCGTGAGCAACTCAGAGCGCAGGCCGATCATTCCTCGGCTGGGAATACTGAACTCCATACGCACGCGTCCTGAACCGTGGTTGTGCATCTTCAGCATCTGGCCCTTGCGACTGCCAAGTTCTTCGATCACCACGCCCACGAATGCTTCCGGAATGTCCACCACCAGCTTTTCTTTAGGCTCCATCAGCTTGCCATTGACAGTCTTTGTCACAATCTCCGGCTTGCCGACCATCAACTCATAGCTTTCACGGCGCATGGTTTCGATCAGAATAGAAAGCTGCAGCTCTCCGCGTCCCAGGACTTTGAACGAATCTGTGCTGTCCATCTCCTGTACACGAAGTGATACGTTCGTCAGCAACTCTTTCTGCAGACGTTCACGCAAGTTGCGAGAAGTAACGTAACTGCCTTCGCGCCCTGCGAACGGCGAGGTGTTGACGGAGAACTGCATGGCAATGGTTGGCTCGTCAATCACGATATGGGGCAAAGGCGCCGGATTTTCAAGGTTCGTGATAGTCTCGCCGATATTGATACCTTCAACTCCCGCCACGGCAACAATGTCTCCGGTCTCGGTTTTATCAATATCCACCCGCTTGAGCCCGCTGAACGAGAACAACTTTGTGATCTTCACTTTTTCAAGGGAGCCATCGAGTTTGGCGATTCCGACTTCATCTCCGTTATGCAACTCGCCATTGAAAACACGCGCGATTGCCAGGCGTCCGAGATAGTCACTGTAGTCCAGGTTGGCAACCAGGATCTGTAACGACTTGGCCGCTTCACCCGCGGGCGGCGGGATGGTCCTGAGAATGGCGTCAAACAGGGGCCGGAGGTCTTCGCCTGGCACATCGATATTCGTTGTGGCGATTCCTGCCTTGGCGTTGGCATAGAGCACAGGAAAATCAAGCTGGTCTTCGCGTGCATCCAGATCGATAAAAAGATCGTAGAGTTCGTTGAGCACTTCCTG
>DATFDA010000065.1:0-3479 GCA_035252525.1 Candidatus Angelobacter sp.
GGACGAAGCGGCTGGTGGAGACGCCCACGCTGGCAGTCTGCGGCGCAATGGGCTTGCCGACTTCGGCACCGAGTGAGTTCAGGGTCGGTGCAAGGAGCACCGGTAGACCAAGCAATTTGCCGGCAACTGCCTGGATAGGCCCGAACATGGCATTAGTTGAAGTGTTACTGCCCGAGAGGGCTACACCAATCCAGCCCAGAATCGGCGCCAGAATCACGAACGCCCAGCCCACCTTGGAGAAGCCGAACGCCAGCGAGTTTGCCAAGCCTGCAAAAACGAACAGGTAGGCCACGGCGAAAATGAAGAAAGCAACCAGCAACGCTCCCCACATCTGCTTGAAAGTCCTGGCAAACACCTTCTTCAGTATTTCCCCACTTGGGCGCAGGAACAGAACAATCAGGATCCATGACGCAAGAATCGATGTTCCGCCGCTCAGCGGGTTGAAGTTGAACGTGGAGCCAATGGGTTTATGAGTGACCGATGAAACGGCGGAAACGGTCCACTTGTGGGCAAACTTGCCGGGCAAATGCGACCACGGCCCGGTCCACAAAACCACCACCACAATAAGGATGATGTAGGGCAGCCAGGCACGGAATGCGCCGCCCGGGCCGAGATCCAGCGATCCGCCTTTGCTTCCGGAAGCGCCAACAGTCGAGCTGCTGCTCTGCGTTGCGGCCTCAGCCCTTGCTTGTTGCTCAGAAATAATTTTCCCGCCGAAGGCACGGATGTTTTTCGGCTTCCAAACCTTCACGAACAGCAGCAGCACCCAGAAGGAAACCAGCGCGCCGCTAAGATCTGGCAGGTACGGACCCAGGTAATGTGCCACGGGCCATTGCCCGATAATGTAAGAGAACGATCCGACCAACGCCAACGGCCAGGCTTCAACCAGCCCATCCCATCCGCTGACCAGGTAGATCAGAACAAAAGGTGGCAGGATGGCAAGAATGGCAACCATATCTCCAATCGAAGCAGACAGTGCGAGCAGCGGAAGACCCGTGACTGCGGCCAAAGCCAAAACAGGAGAGCCTAACGCGCCATAGGATACAGGCGCATTATTGGCAAGAGCAGCCACACGGATTGCTTCCAGATCAACGATGCCCAGTCCAACCAGAATCGGCACCACAACCGCCCATGGATATCCGAATCCGACCAGGCCTTCCAGCAGCGCACCGAAAGCCCAGGCCAGCATGAGCGTCTGAATGCGCACATCCACCGTGGCCTGATTGATCATCCAGCTCTTGAACCGGTCAAAGTCGCCGGTCAAAACAAGAGTGTTGAAGATGATCAGGCCCCAGAAGGTAATCCAGTCAATGGTCCACGCGCCTTGCAAGCCACCGTAAAGATATGAGCGGAAGCTATCACCGGCGGGCGCATGCCAGCCGTAAATGGCAATGATGATGGTGATCGCTCCAGCAATGATGGTGGCCAGCCATGCTGTCATACGAAGCACAGCGAGCATGAACAACAGAGCAGCAAGGGGGATCAACGCCAGCAGGATGGTGGTCCACATACTCCCGGTGGGCGTCAAAATTTGTTGAAACATGTCCTGAACCTCGAAAAGTTGGATTGAAGTTCGACAAATGTACGATCACCGGGTGCTTGCAGAATCAGCAGCCGGGCCGTTCGCTGCATGCTTTTCAAGACAAACGGATGCGCGGAATACTCTCCTCCGTAGAGGCGATTCTGTCAAGTGCTAGATTTAAAAACTTTCTCAGCAATTTCAGCCATCGTGCAGCTTCCAGAAACGTTCTTCATCCTTTGACGGCGCCCACCGTAAACCCGGCAATGAAGCGGTCAAGGAAAAGATTGTAGAGAAACGCAATAGGCAAGCTGGCAATGAGGCAGGCTGCCATCAGAGAACCCCAGTAATACACGTCGCCGCGGATGAGAAAGATGGGAATGCCCACGCCAACCATCTGATTCGATTCCGTCGAAATGAAAGTCAACGCGTAGACAAATTCCTGCGTAACCAGCGTGAACGTGAAAATCACCACGGTCAAAATGCCGGAGGTGGAAATCGGGACCACCATTTTGAGAAACGCGCCGAAGCGGGTAAGACCATCCACCATGGCTGCATCTTCCAGTTCTCTTGGGATCGACTTGAAAAAGCCCATCAGGAGCCATATGGAAAATGGCACGGTGAAGCTAGGATCAACCACCGCCACGGACCAAATTGTATCCTGCAAGCCGAGAATGGAAATCACTCGCGATAAAGGGATGAACAGCAGTGTTGGCGGAATCAAATAAGTGAGGAAGATCACCACACCCAACCGCTGTCCCCATCTTCCGGTCAGGCGCGTAAGCGCGTAGGCAGCCGGAATGGAAAGCAGCAGAGTCACTGCCACCACAATCACGCCCACCAGGGCAGTGTTTTCCAGCCAGCGCACGAACATGGTTTGGCCAAACAGGAATTTCAAGTGATCAAGAGTGGGCTTGGCGTTGAAGATGAATGGGTTGCTGTTCAGGTCATAAAGATCGCTGTTCTGCTTGAAGGTGGTGATGACCATCCAGTAAAACGGAAAGGCCAGCGCCACAACAAAAACGATCAAAATTGCCCAAAGCAGTACCTTTCCACCGATCTTGCTCCCATTCAGTTTACGCATCACACCACCTCCGCCCGGTGCGCAACGCGCAACATGAAGTAGGCAATCGCAACCAGCAGAGGCACCAGGAAAAGTGATACTGCGGACCCGGCGGCAAGATCGCTCCCCAGAATTCCCGTAAAGTACGCATAGGAAGGCAGGACCTGGGTGGAATCAAAGGGTCCGCCCTGGGTGAGAATGTAAACCACTGTCATGTCCGTGAAGGTGAAAATGATGCCGAACAGCACCGCGACATTAATGATGGGCAGCATCATGGGGATATTCACTTGAAACAGCGTGCGCCAGAAACCTGCGCCGTCAATCGCCGCGGCCTCTGGTATTTCTTTTGGTATGGCAGTCAGTCCGGCAAGCATGATCACAGTTGAGAACGGCAACAAGCGCCAGCTCTGCACCAGGATCACCGACGCCATGGCGAGATGCGGCTCGCCCAGCCACATGGGCGCGCTGAACGGTTTATAGAGATGAACGGCAACCAGCACCCAGTTGATCACGCTGTAGAGTGAATCGAGGATCCATTTCCAGCCAATCGCTCCCAGGGAAATGGGCGCTACCCAGGGCAGCAGGATCAGGAACCGAACCAGACCGCGCCCTCGGAACTTCTTTTCCAGCGCAACCGCAAGAATTGTGGAGCCCACAATGACAATTACCTGCGAGAAAAAGGTGAAGATGAATGAATTTTTCAGGGAGGTGATGAAGCTGGGGCTTTGAATAATGCTGCGGAAATTTTCCAGGCCTACGTAGTGCATTCCTGTGCTGCCGATGCGCACATCGCTAAATGCATAGAGGACCGCGAGCACAAACGGGCCGCCGATAATGAGAGCCAGATATAGAACGGCAGGAGCAAACATTAGGGCGCCCAGCAATGGGCTTTGCGCT
>DATFDA010000066.1:0-3447 GCA_035252525.1 Candidatus Angelobacter sp.
CCAAACGCGGCGCACTGCTGGTGCCTAACCACGTTTCCATGGCAGACGCCGCACTGCTGATTGCGTCTACTGACCGGCCTATTCGCTTCCTGATGTTCAAGGACATGTACGAGCGCCCCTGGCTCAAGCCGTTCCTGAAAATTCTGGGCGTGATCCCAATTTCCTCGCAGCAGCGTCCTCGCGAGCTGATCCAATCTCTGCGCGAAGCCACCAGGAGCATTCGGGAAGGCGAACTGGTCTGCATCTTCCCTGAAGGCCAGATGACGCGCATTGGCCAGATGCTCCCGTTCCGTCGCGGCATGGAGCGCATTATGAAAGATGTGGATGCGCCCATAATTCCGGTGAACCTTGATGGCGTGTGGGGATCTATCTTCAGCTTTGAGCGCGGACGTTTTCTCTGGAAAGTGCCTCGTCGCATTCCGTATCCGGTAAGCGTCGTCTTCGGAACGCCTCTGCCATCCACGGCAACGTCGCAGGAAGCGCGCACCGCCGTGCAGGAGCTGGGGAGCGCCGCGTTCACCAGCCGCAAGCGCTGCATGAAGCCGATTCAACGCACCTTCATCCGGACGGCAAAAAGATATCGCTGGCGCTTTGCCATGGCTGACGGACAAACCCCAAAAGTCCGCTTTGGTAGCGCACTGGCTCGCACCATTTATCTCGCGCGCCGTCTGCGCACAGTCTGGCAAGGGCAGGACAAGGTCGGCATCCTGCTGCCGCCCTCAGTAGGCGGAGCTCTGGTGAACTACGCCGCGCTGCTCATGGGCAAAGTACCGGTGAACTTGAATTACACCGCTTCCAATGAAGTGATTGCTTCCTGCGTAGCCCAGTGCGGCTTGAAAACCGTTATCAGTTCCAAAGCATTTCTTGAACGCATCCAGACGCGCCCACCAATGGAATGCACGCTGCTGGAAGAGGTTGCCGCCAATCCTCGTTTTGCTGAGAGGATGAGCGCGCTGTTGCTCTCCTTTATCCCGGCTCTATGGATCGAAAAATCTGCGGGTGCGGAGCGAAGAACATCTCTCGATGACATCGCCACCATTATCTTTTCCAGCGGTAGCACCGGCGATCCCAAGGGCGTTCTGCTTACTCATTACAACGTGGCTGCCAACGCCGAGCAGCTCAATCAGGTATTTCTGCTCAGCGGTCAGCAGAAAATTCTGGGCATTCTGCCTTTCTTCCACTCCTTTGGATTCACCGGGACGCTGGCTCTGCCTGCGCTGGCGGGAATCGGTGCGGTGTTCCATCCCAACCCGCTCGATTCGCGCGTGATCGGCGGACTGGTGCGCAACTACAACATCACCATGCTCCTGGCCACTCCCACCTTCCTGCAGGCTTATATGCGGCGCTGTTCGCCGGAAGAGTTTGGCAGCCTGCAGTATGTTGTGGCCGGGGCGGAGAAACTGCCGGAGCGACTGGCCCTGGCGTTTGAAGATCACTTCGGCATCCGCCCCATGGAAGGCTACGGATGCACCGAGTGCTCTCCTGTGGTCGCCGTCAACACGCCGGGATTTCGCGCTGCCGATTTTCGCCAGGTGGGAGCAAAACGCGGAAGCATTGGCCATCCATTGCCCGGCATGAGCATCCGTATCGTAGATCCTGAAACCAAACAGCCAGTGAAGCCCGGCGAGTCCGGCCTGCTTCTGGTGCGCGGACCCAACGTGATGCAGGGATATCTCAATCGTCCGGAGAAAACGGCCGAGGTGCTGCAAGACGGCTGGTACAACACTGGCGACATGGCCATGGTGGATGAAGATGGTTTCCTGCGCATCACTGACCGCCTGAGCCGTTTCAGCAAAATCGGCGGCGAAATGGTTCCGCATATCAAAGTTGAAGACAAGCTGCACGAACTGGCTGAGTTGACCGAGCAAAAATTTGCCGTCACCGCCGTGCCTGACGAGAAAAAAGGAGAGCGCCTGATCGTCCTCCATACTTTGCCTGACGATCATCTGAAGCCTGTGCTGGAACGGCTCACCCGAAGTGATCTCCCTGCGCTGTGGAAGCCCCGCCCAGACCAGTTTGTCCGCGTCGAACAACTGCCGTATCTCGGGACGGGAAAGCTTGATCTGCGCAAACTGAAAGAAATGGCTGTGGAAAATGCTTCAGCCGCTGGCGCGGGAGCACATAACTGAGACTCATGAACAGCGAGTCTATTAGAGCGCGCAGTGACCGGCGGGCCATCGCCCAACGGATCGTTATTACTGCAGTTGCGCTCGCCCTCTGGTTTTGGACGCAGTCGTGATCGGCGCGCGTCAGCCTTCCGGAGACGGCATCACAGACGCCCTGCATCAGCTCACTGCGCCTATCAATGCTTATCTGCTTCATCACCCGACCGCGACCAACGTGCTGCTGGTGGTGAGCTCGGCCTTTATTGATACCTTCGGGCTGTTTCTTCTTCTGGCTTGGCTCTTCGGCCGCAGCGTTCGCCCTTTCCTCAGCCTCTTGCTGGTGATGGCATTGCGTCAATTGATGCAGGCACTCTGTGCTTTGCCGCCGCCGCAGGGGATTATCTGGCACAGCCCCGGCGTCCCTTCATTGCTGGTGACCTACAAAGTCGCTAACGATTTTTTCTTTTCCGGGCATACTGCCATCGCAGTGCTCGGTCTCTATGAAGTCGCCCGGCTTCGGCGCGGATGGCTGACGGCTCTTGCCTCAATGGTGCTTGTCTTTGAAATCGTCACCGTTCTTTCGCTGCGCGTTCACTACACCATGGACGTATTTACCGGAATCGTCACAGCGCTTCTGGTCTGCGGCATTTCATCCAGAGTCGCACCGAAAATTGACAAGCTGGTGCGCGGCCGCAGCGAGCCTGCTGCCGCAATGGCCGCGAAATTACCGTAGCCCGTAAACTCCTTCTGCGTTGCTACCACTCATGGTAGTAAGTGGCCGCTTTTTCGTAATCTGTCTGGCTCGTTGATCCTGCCCTGTCCCTGACCTTCTGAATGAGGAATACACCATGAAGCACGTCGTTCATCTTTTCGGTTTCCTGACCGTCATCGCCACTTTGTCCCTGGCGCAAACGCGTGATCTCGGGGCCGTTAAAGGTCATATCCAGGATTCCCAGGGAGCAGCGGTGCAGGGCGCAAAAGTGGAACTGCGTAATGCCGCAACCGGTTTCATCCGCTCCCAGCCCACTGACGCCGCGGGCAACTATGCCTTTACCGGTGTGCCCCTCACAGGAAGCTACCTCCTCACAGTGCAGGCGCCCAATTTTCGCAACATTGAACAGCACGACATTAACCTGCGTGCTGATGCCACCGCCATTTTTAATTTCACTCTCACCGTCGCCGCAGATACGGTGAATGTAGATGTTTACAGCACAGCGTCTGGCATCACCACTGATTCCAATGAGGTTGGAACGCACCTTGACCTCGCAAAAATTGAAAGCACTCCCATCCTTAATAACCGGCTTACTTCGCTCCAATTGCTCGATTCTTCTGTCCGCCTGGC
>DATFDA010000067.1:0-5570 GCA_035252525.1 Candidatus Angelobacter sp.
TGAAGACATTGAAACAGGATCGCTAACTTTACAATTGTTATATTCGATTCCACAGTCAGTCATATCGAGCTGCAAGGAAATTTCGGTCGCCTCCGGGGCCGACGGGGATAATTCAATGGCCACATCGCCGCCGACTTGTAAATCCGGCTTTATACCTTTCTGGTGACCACGAATGCGAAGAACATAAGTACCTGGCTGTGGTTCATCAAAATGAAAATATCCGTCAGGCCCCGTATCTGTTACAGCCAGCGGCGAAGAAGTTCCAGTAGTCCATAGCTCTAGATGAATGTTTTCGAAGGGATTCCAAGGCTTGTTGCTGATGAGATTTCCCGCCAGAGCATGGCTCTTGATGGTTGGCTGCGAATATGGCCAGTACAGCTTGACTTCGCTGCTTGGCTTGGGATGATTGGTTGCTACTATCGCATACGCCGCGTTGCCTTGCCCGGGACCAGTCGTTGCAATCACGTATACGCCGGGCGCGAGGTCTTGCACTTCAGCGCTGCCGGTTTGGTCTGTCTGCAGCGTTAAAACAGGTGTTGGCTTCACGTCCTCTACGGAGGCGTCTTTGTAAACCGCAATAGTGATACCAGAAACGGATTTCGCATCATTCCACACCGAGACGCGAAAACTTGGTGGTACCTTAAACCTCTCCATCGATCTCACACAGCCAAATAGCTTCGAGGAAAAAAGCGCGAAAAACACAATGCAAGCACTTACGCCTCGAAACCATGGGCGAGTTAGCTTCATTTTCCCTTCCGCTCGTCCATCATCTTCACAAAATCGCCGAAGAGGTAATGCGAGTCATGCGGGCCAGGCGAGGCTTCCGGATGATATTGCACGCTGAACAGGGGCAGCGTGCGATGGCGGAGGCCTTCGAGCGTGCCGTCGTTCAGGTCAAGATGCGTTTTGATCACCTCGGATTCCTTCAGCGAATCCGGATCGACGGCAAAATTGTGGTTGTGGGCTGTGATTTCGATCTTGCTGGTCTCAAGTTGCTTTACCGGATGGTTGCCGCCGTGGTGGCCGAACTTCAGTTTGTACGTGCGTCCGTGCAGCGCCAGCCCAATCAACTGATGGCCAAGGCAGATGCCGAAGATTGGCGTCTTGCCCATCAGGCGGCGGATGTTCTCCTGCGCATAGGTGCAGGGCTCAGGATCGCCGGGACCGTTGGAGAGAAACACGCCGTCCGGATTCAGCGAGAGCACGTCTTCGGCGGAAGTCGTTGCGGGAACCACGGTCACGCGGCATCCCTGGTCCACCAGCATGCGCAGGATATTCTGCTTGATGCCGTAATCGTAGGCCACCACATGCCTGCTGGGCGGCTGGTCTTTCACACCCACAACTTCCGTGGGCTCGTGCGAGCGCGTGCCCGTCTCCCAGTGATAGCGCTGGGTGGTGGTAACGACTTTGGCCAGGTCGGTGCCATCCATCTTGCGGATGCCGCGTGCCTTGGCCACGAGCTTTTCCGGATCAGTTTCAATGGACGAGATCACGCCTCGCATCACGCCATGTGTGCGGAGGTGGCGGACAAGGGCCCGGCTGTCAATATCGGCGATGACGGGGATCTTGAACTTCTCCAGGTACTCGTCGGTGACCTGCTGAGAGCGCCAGTTGGAACTGATGGGAGAAAATTCGCGCACGGCCAGGCCTTCAATATAAGGATGGGTGGCTTCATTGTCTTCCGGATTAGTTCCGTAATTGCCGATCTCAGGATTGGTCAGAACGACGATCTGCCCGGCGTAAGAAGGGTCGGTGAAAATTTCCTGGTAGCCGGTAAGGGAGGTATTAAAAACTACTTCGCCGTAACATTCGCCTTTTGCGCCGTAACCTCTGCCGCTGAAGATTCGTCCATCTTCCAGCGCAAGGATTGCCTGCATTGCATCTCCCGGGGGTGGATTTTATCAATTTTATCAGACGTACAGCGGACCACGATAGCCCGTGGCTGTGGATAAAGCGGCAGAAACAAGGGGCAATACTGATTTTGGCGGCACAAGAAAGAAGTTCTTTGCTTTGACATACAGGATTGGGTCGTAGATAATTTCCAGCCGTTTCCGGTTGCTTTTGCGGTTGGGCCCCATTTGGCCCAACAGTGAATGAGCAATCATTCAAGGCGTAAGTGATGGACCGCCAACCAGAGCCGACACGCCTGCCAGGTTCATTGATGCTGTTGAAGGCTTCTATTTTTGTCTGCGCTCTTCATGCCGCAGCCCCAAGTCTCGAAAGAAGGAGAACTCCCCATGCGGTTTGTCCGAAAAGGTAGTTTTGTGCTTGCTTTATCGCTTCTACTCGTCGCCCTTGGCGCAATCCCAGCGCAGGCAGCCACCACCACGCTGACCGGAACTTTCGCCGACGGCGCTACTTACATCATTGAAGTCCCCTCGACATGGAACGGCACTCTGCTTCTCTACAGCCACGGCTATGTCACTCCAGGATCGGCGAATCCAGCGCGCGACGTGGGTGATCCCGCGACTCACGATTTTCTCCTGGCCAACGGGTTCGCGCTGGCCGGCTCGTCTTACGCTCACACCGGCTGGGCCATTCAGGAAGCATTGTTTGATCAGATTGCCGTGCTCGACGTCTTCAACGCTCAAGTCGGCACGCCCGTGCGCACCATTGCCTGGGGACACTCGCTGGGCGGAATCATTACCGCCGGTCTGATCCAGAGAAATGCCAGCCGGTTTGACGCAGCGCTTCCCATGTGCGGCGTGCTTTCCGGAGGCGTGGCCACATGGAACCAGGCACTGGATTCTGCGTTTGCTTTTAAGACATTCTTCAATTTCGGCGGGCCGCTCCAGGTGGTACACATTACCAATCCCGCGGCGAATTTTGGTCTATCTGAAGCACTATTGGCCGCGGCCAACTCCACACCGCAAGGACGCGCACGCCTGGCTCTGGCGAACGCGCTGGGCGATCTGCCGGGCTGGTTTGATCCCGGCGCTCCTGAACCGGCAGCCAACGATTTCCAGGCCCAGGCCAACAACCAGTTCCTGTGGGCGCAGCAGGTGGATTTCCCATTCATCTTTGCCTTCCGGGCAGAACTCGAATTCCGCGCCGGCGGCAATCCCTCCTGGAATACGGGCGTGGATTACAGAAAGCAGTTTGAACAGTCCACCAACAAGGCTGAGGTACGCGCCCTTTACAGGCTGGCAGGACTCAGCCTGGATGATGATTTGGACACCTTGAACAAGGCTGCGCGGATTTCCGCCGATACGAATGCGGTGAATTATCTGGAGCAGAACATCATTTTCAATGGCGACATTGATTTTCCCGTGCTGACCATGCATACGGAAGGGGATGGCTTGGTCTCCAACCAGAATGAGAGCGCGTATCGTGGCGTGGTGGACGAGGCCGGCAACCAGCACTTCCTGCGGCAGATTTTTGTCCATCGCGCCGGCCATTGCGCTTTCAGCCCGGCAGAAACCATCACAGCACTGGGAGCTCTGCTGCAACGGCTGAACACCGGAATGTGGCCGAACCTTCAGCCTGGTGCTCTGAACGCCGAAGCAGGCACGCTGGGGCCGCTTAACATCGTTCAAAATGCCGCCGGACAGATTGTGCCCGCCGCGCCTTCATTCTTCCGTTTTCATCCCGCGCCGTTCGAGCGTCCGTTTGACACCTTTGACGCAGCCCGTTGTGCCCGGGGTCATGGTGATGGCGATGTACCCTGCAATGTGCCGTAAAGAAAGTTTGAAACTGACCAAACTTTTGGCGCCGCAACACTGCGGCGCCTTTTTCATTCCGAATCACCGAGTTTCGGCTGCAACCGGCTGTGCTGCATCGTCAGGTTTATAGAATCCTTCGCTGCCGAATCCGAACACGCGATTGGAGCGCGCACGATAGTTCTCCCAGGCAATGGCTGCGCCAAGTTCCACCAGTTGCGGGGTGGTAAATCGCTTTTGCAAGCGCTGGCGCAGCTCCGGCGTGACGCTCGCGGGCGTGGACGTGAGGGCGTCAGCCAGTTCCAGCACCAGTTTCTGGTCGCTATCAAAGACATCGCTCTCCTGATGCCAATTCAGGTTACGAATCTGCTCATCGCTCAGTCCTGCCGCCTTACCTGCGGCAGAGTTGATGTCAATTCAAAACGGGCACTCAACCAGTTTGGCGGCGCGAATCTGTCCTAATACTTTCAGTTTGGCAGGAACCAGGTTGGTCTTTTCCAGCGCCATGCTGAATTTTGCGTAAGCGATGAGGAAATCAGGATGGGTTGCGACTGTGTTCAGCGGAGCAATGTCTCTTCCCAGCCGCTTGCGGGTAAAGCTGCGGATCAAAGCAACTTTCAAACCTTTGAACATGGAAAATCCCTCTCTGCTCTAGCTAGATTCGGCACGAGGAGAAGCGATTCAGGATTTTCGCGAAGCGATGAGGACGCGCCTAGTGAAGCACGCCCAGTTTGTCCACCGGCCAGTAGCCAAATACTGCCTTGCCATAAATATAGCTGCGCTGGACCGGGCCGAACTCGCGGCTGTCATTGGAGGAGCAGCGGTGGTCGCCGAGAACGAAATAAGACCCGGGCGGAATGATGGTCATGGGATAAGAACGAGAGTCAGCGTACTCCGGCGGCACATAATCCTCATCCAGCGGCTTGCCATTGATATAGACGTGGCCGTAAGAAATGCGCACCTGATCACCGGGAATTCCAATCACGCGCTTGATGAAGCTCTTGCGGGGATCGCGCGGATAGCGAAAGACAATGATGTCGCCACGCTCAATTTTTTCCCAGTGGTAGACCAGCTTGTTGATGAAGATGCGTTCCTGGTCTTCGAGCCCCGGCTCCATGCTGCCGCCCTCCACCTTTACCGGCTGATACACGAAAAGAATGATGAAGAATGAAACCAGCATGGAGAAGAAGAGGTCCCGCACCCATGAATGCAAAACTCGCAAGCCACCCGCCGGGGCGGGCGATGCTGATTGTTCCGGAATTGGGGGTGAACTGGGTTGTTCAGGCGTCTCCAATGGGGCGGCTCTCCTCTTACATTATACGTACAAACGGCCAAAACTCAGCAGGGTTTGAGGCGAGTCTCTTCTGGAGTAAAATGAGGTTCGCTATGAAATACTTTTTGGCTGTTTTCGCCCTTATTCTTGCGGTCGGGATAACCTCTGCACAACTGGCCAATGAAGTACCTGCCTATCATAAGGCTCCGCCGGCGAAGGGCGAAAAGCTGCCTCCCATCATGAGCCAGCAACAGCTTGAAACCTACGGGCTTACGCAGCCGGCGCAGCGGGAAGCATACAAAGCCGCGGAAAAAGATTCAGCCATGCTGTACCAGATGCCGTGCTATTGCTACTGCGACCGGCACGCTGGCCATAAGAGCCTGCGCAGTTGTTTTGAGGGGACGCACGGTGCTAACTGCGGCACCTGCGCGCAAGAATCTCTGTACACATACCAGATGTCAAAAAAGGGCTGGTCGGCAAAGCAGATTCGCGATGGTATCATCCGTGGCGACTTTAAGCAGATTGACCTGGTAAACCCGGCCCCGGTGAAGTAATTCTGCCCTGTTTATGGTGCAGTTGACGCGTGTTAAGATTGTGCGTATAAAGGGCTGCACCCCTATGCAGTCCCGAGTGCTCTC
>DATFDA010000068.1:0-11564 GCA_035252525.1 Candidatus Angelobacter sp.
AACTGGGCCGCATGGTTAATCTCTCTGCATCGTCGCGCAGGGCAGCGCTGGTGGCGGGCACCGAGGCCATCCGGCAATATGAAGCGCAACTGACTTCGGCGATGCTGGAAGTCTTTTGTCATGCCAAGGCCACGGTGTATGGCATCACTCAAAAGGACCAGATCCGCCATCGCACGCCTACCCTTTGTTTCAATCTCCCTGGCATATCTCCGGAGCAGGTTACTACTGAGCTGGCCAAGCGCAACATCGGCGTACGCGATGGTCATATGTACTCACCGCGGCTGATGAAACGGCTGGGCCTCACCAAAGAAAGCGGCGCAGTCAGGGCTTCTCTGGTGCACTACAACACTCTGGATGAGGTACGCAGGTTCGGAGACGCAATCTGCCAGTTGCAGGGTTCGTGACAAGAGGAGAAGGCAATGGCTGATCGCGAACCCACACCCGCTGTACTTGCTCCCACTGTTGCCGGTGATGCGTCAACAAGTCAGAGCGAAGGCCTGCATCGCCGACTGGGCCAGCGCCAGCTCACCATGATGGCCATTGGCGGAGCCATTGGAGTTGGCCTGTTTTTAGGCAGCAGCGTCACCATCCGTCTTGCCGGACCGGCTGTGATTCTCTCGTACGTTCTGGGCGCGGGAATTGCCTTGATCATGTCCTACGTGCTCACGGAGATGGCTGTGGTCCATCCAGTGGCGGGGGCGTTCGGAGTTTACGCAGAAAAGTATCTCAATCCCTGGGCGGGTTTTTCTGTCCGCGCCACCTATAGTTTTGCTCAAATCATCGCCATAGGCGCGGAAGTCACGGCTGCCGGAATTTACATCGCGTATTGGTTTCCCAACGTTCCGCAATGGATATGGGTTGTGCTGGTTTCGGCTGCGCTGGTTGCGCTCAATTCCATGCAGGTCAACCGCCTGGGCGAATTTGAGTACTGGTTTGCCATGATCAAGGTCACCGCGATTGTGGCGTTCATCATCGTAGGAATCGCATTGATCTTTGGCATCGGAACCAGGCAGGCGGTCGGCCTGGCCAACCTGACTCAGCATGGTGGATTTTTTCCCTCAGGATGGAAGGGCGTCTGGCTCTCGCTGACCATCACGGTTACCAGTTACATGGGAGTGGAGATCATTGCGGTTACCGCCGGTGAGGCTGAGCGCCCGGAAGTGACCATTCCCCGCGCCATGCGCAACATCGTTTACCGCCTCATATTATTTTACATTTTTGCTATCGCCATCATGGTCACCATGGTGCCGTGGAATCAGGCGGGAAGCTCTTCAACTCTTTCCGGCAGTCCGTTTGTAACTGCATTCTCGGCAGCGCATGTGCCCTACGCGGCCGCGATCATGAATTTTGTGGTGCTCACGGCGGCGCTCTCCAGCGTGAATACCAATCTGTATCTTTCCACGCGCATGCTCTTTTCGCTGGGACGCGAAGGTTACGCGCCGCGATGGATGGGAAAAGTCAGCGGCAAC
Organism: Candidatus Angelobacter sp.; assembly: GCA_035252525.1. Taxonomy (GTDB): domain Bacteria; phylum Acidobacteriota; class Terriglobia; order Terriglobales; family Acidobacteriaceae; genus Angelobacter. The sequence continues at coordinate 1,470 of DATFDA010000068.1, forward strand.
GGCGTTCCTCATCGCGCTCTGCTCGCCTCAACGGCAGGAATTATCGCGGCCATTCTGCTGGCAGTCTTTGCTCCCAAGAACGCCTTTCTTACTTTATACGGCACGGCGGTGGCGGGGATGCTTTTTGTCTGGCTGGTGGTGCTTAATACGCATCTCCGGTTCCGTAAGACCCTTTCGCACGAGCGCATTTCACAACTCCCCATGCGCCTGCGTGCTCACCCATTTTTCACCGTGCTGGGGATTCTGCTGCTTGTCGCCATTTCCGTGACAACATTCTTTGTCCAAGGTCTTGAGTGGTCATTTCCAGCGTTTGCAGTTTTTCTCGGCGTGATCTCGCTCTTGTATCTGCAAAACCGGCAACGGGCGGCATGACGGGTTGGCTTTCTTGGTACGATTCGCGGCAACTCCATGATAGGTTCTATGTTTGTCTTCAAGCGCTAACAAAGGAGTAAGCCCCGGCATGTCCGCACTCGGCGAAGAACTTCATTCTTCGCTCCGCGAAAAATTCAAAGGTGAGCTTCTTTGTCCCATGGACGCCACTTACGACGCCGCGCGTTCCATCTGGAACGGTATGTTTGATCGCAGGCCCGCGCTCATTGCACGTTGCGCCAACGTTGCCGACATTCAACTTGCGGTAAAAACGGCTTCTGAACTAGGAGTTCTTACTGCGGTCCGCTGCGGAGGACACAGCCTGGCCGGCTTCAGCACCTGCGATGGCGGTCTTGTCCTGGATCTCTCAAAAATGCGCCAAGTAACGGTTCACCCGGACCACCGCCGTGCCCGCTTCGCCGGCGGCTGTCTGCTGGGATCGATCGATACGGAAACGCAAAAGGCAGGATTGGTGTTTCCTTCGGGCGTGGTATCTCACACCGGCGCTTCGGGTTTGGTGCTCGGCGGCGGAACGGGATGGCTCACCAGGCGATTCGGATTATCGTGCGACAACGTCGACGGATTCACGCTTGTCACCGCTGATGGATCCCTGGTACGTGCCAATGCAAAAGAGAATCCTGATCTGTACTGGGCACTGCGTGGCGGCGGCGGAAATTTTGGGGTTGTCACCGAATTTGTAGTTCGGCTCCATCCCCTGAGTTCAGTGGTGCTGGGGGAGGGTTTGTGCCCGGAGCCGCAAATTCGTTCTCTGCTTCAATTCTGGAGAGACTTCATGGCGGAAGCGCCCCATGACTTGAAGTGGAATATTGACTTGCGGCTTGCTTCAGATGCAGAGAAGGTTCCTCCGGAACTGCGCGGGCGTCCTGTGGCCGGGAACTCTCTGGTTTGGACCGGCGATCCTGAAGCCGGACAGCCATACTTAAAACGCGCTTTAAGCCTGTGCCACCCGCATTCGGTGAACAGCCGCGTTCTTTCCTTCCTGCAGCTTCAGACCATGGCCGACTCTGATTTTCCTCATGGCCGCCGTTATTACACCAAGTCAGGATATTTTTCATATCTCGATGACACCAGCGTGGACAGGCTGGTGGAAGCTGTCGCCCAGATTCCTTCGGCGCAAACTCAGATTGAATTCGCTTATCTTGGTGGCGCGGCAGGGCGGGTAGCCGCAAATGAAACCGCCTTCGGCGACCGCAGCGCGCCATTCATCATGAATCTGCTCGCCAACTGGTCAGATCCCTCGGCGGACGCCGCGAACATCTCCTGGGTGCGGCAAGTGTTTCAGACCCTTCGGCCGGGCATGAAGCCTGGCGTCTACATCAACTTCATGAGCGGAGATGAACAGGACCGCGTGCCCGAGGTTTATCAGGAACGGCTTCAGCGCATGGCGGCCGTAAAGGCGCACTACGATCCCAAAAATTTCTTCCGCCTGAACCAGAACATTGGTCCGCAAACTCAAGGTCATTGACCTTTCGGGTACGCAGGCTTTTTGCAATTTTCAGCATCATTCAATCGCTCATAACATCATTGAAAGAGCCCGTTTTGCTTACGATTTATGGCTTAAAAACCTGCGCTGGACAATGACACAACTATTACAAACAGGCGTCTCCGCACCTGATAGTTTGGAAATTGCACAGCATTTGATACAGGGAGAAAACACCACACTGTGAGCATCAGGGATGACAGGACGTTTAAGGAACCAATCAGTTGGATGACCACCTTTTTCATGGTGGCCTTTCATATCGGAGCCGTTGCCGCACTTTTCATGTTCAGTTGGTCTGCTCTGGCGGTGGCGCTTGTGCTGATGTACGTCGCGGGCAGTTTTGGAGTCGGCATGGGCTATCATCGCCTGCTCACGCATCGCGGCTACAAGACCCACAAGTGGTTGGAATACGCGCTGACCACCTGCGGCACGCTGGCCCTGGAAGGCGGCCCGTTTTTCTGGGTGGCGACTCACCGGGTGCATCACCAGAATACTGACGTGGAGGGAGACCCCCATTCGCCGCGCGATGGCGGATTCTGGGCGCATATGGGCTGGATCATCACCGGTCGCGCCATGCACAACCATTCTGATTCACTGTTGCCTTACATTCCTGACCTTCGCAAAGATAAATTCCACACCTTTATCAGCAAATGGCACTGGGTTCCCATCACTTTGTCCGGCTTCATTCTGCTGGCTCTTGGTGGCTGGAAATGGGTGATGTGGGGTGTGTTCCTCCGTACCGTGGTCGGCCTGCACTCCACATGGCTGGTGAACTCGGCAACTCACATGTGGGGCCGCCAGCGCTTCCTCACCGCCGACACCTCCAAGAACAGCTTTTGGGTTGCGCTGCTCACCTATGGCGAAGGCTGGCACAACAATCATCACGCTCATCCCCAGTCGGCACGGCATGGGCTGACCTGGTATGAAATTGATATGAACTGGTACGCCATCACTATCCTGCGCGCTCTTGGCTTGGTGTGGGACGTGAAAGCTCCTCGCCTGGAAGCCCTGGAAAAGAAAAGAATCACCCATGCCAGTGTTCAGGCTGTAACCTCGGCAGCCGGCGGAGACGATTAAGCATTCAGTACTCATCCATTGGCTACATTGACGAACGGCCTGCGGTTGGCAGGCCGTTTTCTCTTGCTCTGACAATTCGCACGATCTTCTTTTTTCCAGGCCCTCTCCGCTAGAATCATCTATCCATGCGAATCACCAGCCGGGCCAAAGCGGTGGCATTCTTCATCACGCTGGGCGCGTGCCTGGTGGGGTTGGCCATTTTTCTCAACATCACCTGGATCGTCCTGAACTGGCGCGAGGTGGTGCCGCTGGTCTTTGGCATCATTTTCTTTTCCGTAATCATTGCCGGCATGGTGCTGAATACTATTTTTCTGGTGCGTGAAATCCGCCGCAATGAGCAGCAGGACAGTTTCCTGAACGCTGTAACCCATGAGTTGAAAACGCCCATTACCTCCATCCGGCTCTACCTGGAGACGCTGGAGCGGCGCAGCGTTGATGACACGCGGCGACACGATTTTTACCGCCTGATGCTCGAAGATACAGACCGCCTGCTGGGCACGGTGGAGCAGGTGCTCAAGGCCAGCGAGGTCCGGCAACGGAATCGCAGGAAAAACTGGCAGGATGTGAACTTTGCCGCTATTGTGCGCGAGAGCGTGAACCTGGCGCTTCTGCGGCACGGGCTCAAGGCAGAGCAGATTCACTTCGGCGCTGACCCCCCGGGCCAGATCACCCTGCTGGGGAACCAGGAGGAGTTGCGTACGGCCGTGGCCAATCTCCTGGAGAACGCAGTGAAATACACCGGAGAAAATCGCGAGATCACGGTGGACCTGGAGACGCCTGACATGGACACAGTGGTACTACGTATCCGCGACAACGGAATCGGCATTCCCAGCCCCGAGCTCAAACGAATCTTCCGGCGTTTTTATCGCGTTGCCACTGACAACGTGAAAGGCACCGGGCTGGGACTTTTCATCGTCCGCTCCATCGCGCGGCAACATGGCGGAGACGTTTGGGCGGAAAGCCCAGGACCGGGCGGCGGCAGCACGTTTAACCTGCGTTTGCCCAGGGTGTACCACGTATGACAAAGATTCTGGTCGTGGAAGACGAAAAGCACATTGCCCAGGGACTGCGCTTTAACCTGGAAGCAGAAGGCTATTCGGTAACGCTCAGCGAGACCGGCGAGCAGGCAGAAGAATTGCTGACGGCCGACAACGAAAGTTTTGATCTGCTGCTGCTTGACGTGATGCTACCCGGCAAGGACGGCTTCAGCGTGGCTCAAGGCCTGCGGCAGGCGCAGAACTATATCCCTGTGTTGATGCTCACCGCGCGCGGACGCCCGGAAGATGTGCTGAAGGGGTTTGAGTCCGGCGCGGACGACTACCTGCCCAAACCATTCAACCTGGATATTCTTCTGGCCCGCATCGGCGGTCTTCTGCGCCGCAAGAGATGGCAGCAATCTTCGAGTGAGCCGCCCAGTTCGCAGCCGCCCTCTGAAGATCAGTTTCGGTTTGACGGCAAGCTGGTGGACTTTCAACGTCTGCAACTCCGGAACGGCGATAAAACTTATCAACTTACGCTCATGGAGCTGGAACTGCTGCGATACCTGATCCGCAACGCCGGCCGTCCGGTGAGCCGCAAGGAAATCCTGGAACAGGTCTGGAACCTGCATGAAGATACTGACACTCGCGCGATGGACAACTTTATCGTCCGGCTGCGGCGCTACATTGAAGGGGATCCGACGAAACCCAGGCACCTCCTTACTGTGCGCGGGCTGGGATATCAGTTTGTGATTGATCCTGAACAGCAATAAACCCGGCCTGCAGAAAAACAGTTACGAAATAGTTGAGCGCGTTAAATGATCAGGATCATCCAACGTTCGCTTGAAGTGCAACACAAGTTGAACTGCATGCACACCGCCGGCGATCAACAAGCCAATAGCGGTTGCAAGAAGTGATACAAAGATGAGCTGGTTGAGAGCCAGGCAGGCGTCGCCGTAACGTGCCTGGTTGGAAGCTGGATTCAGAAGAAGAACGTAAGGATGCGTTTTTGACAAGGTTTCAATGATCAGCAATCCCATTACGTTCACGCCCAGTTGTACGGCAGGACGGAGCCATCTCCAGTCTGGGCGGAAGAACGTTGTTATCTGCTGCAAAAGAGAAATGAACATGAGTCCCAGAATTGGCCAATAGTAGCGCTGCCATTCCGGAGACAGTCTGAACACCCCAGTAAGGTCGCCTAGAATCATATGTGAATAGTGAGGCAGCGACAGCCAGATGGCGATTGCAGTAGAGTTGGTTACAAGCTCCCAAAAGGCTTGCACCCGCGGTGAAGTCTTCTTGTGCTTAAGCTTGACCACTGCAGGCAGTTTCAGCGGACTCCAATCATTCAGAAAATCTGAGCGCAACTGCACGCGCTCCAGCACCGCAAAGACAGCGGTAATCATGCCGAAGACAAAGATCAGGCCTCCCCAGAACGACGTCCACTCGCGCAGGATGCCGCCGCTGAGCCGCTCCGCGGAATGGTGGGCATCAAATAGAATCAGGCCAATCCAGACGAGCAACCGGGGAATGAGATAGCACAGCAGAACAATCTTGAGCACCAGGTTGTAAATGGGAAAGAATACGGGTCCAATCAGAGTCTGCTGCGGCAGGTAACGTCCTGCTACCACCACGGGCCGGCCGCGTTCCTTTAGAAGACCGGCAATCTCAAACTGGTTCAAGCTGCGCCCGGCCGCGACCTCCCGTTCTTCCACCTGGGACCGAATGTCTTCAGAAAGCTCATTGATGATGTCGTTCTTCTGCCGTTTCGGCAGCCAGAAACCGACGGCCTGAAGATAGCGCTCGATGAGTTCCATACTCTTTTAACCTCGCAAAATTTTCTGGATTGAGGTATTCAATCCCTGCCACTCCGTCAGCAATTGCTTCAGAATTTGCCTGCCCTGTGGCGAGAGCTTGTAAAAGCGCTTATTGCGCTTGTTTTCCTCGCGCCATTCGCTGGCGAGCAAACCCTGGGTTTCCAGCCGCCGCAACAACGGATACAGGGTGCCTTCGTCGATTGCCAAACCCTGGTCTTCCAGGGCTTTGCGCAAGGTGTAGCCGTAATGCTCGCTCTGAAGCTGGCCAAGAACGGCAACTATGAGACAGCCCCGTCGCAGTTCCAGACGAAGATTTTCGAACAAGTCGGGCTCAATACCATTTCTCATACAGTGTGCGTCACATACTGTATTGCACACAGTATTATGATGTCAAGCACAAAGCATGTGACAGATTCATTTTTCATTCAGCGTCTTCGGCGGTTGCGCGCCCTTCGGTACACTGTTAGTGCAGTTGGTACAATATCGCTCGTTTTCAGCTTTCTTAATCACCTTGCCCCAGGATTCTTATGAGACATGCTTTGAAGAAGTCTGCCCTTGCAGGTTGCGTTTTTTCGCTTCTGCTACTCACTTCCGTCACCGCACAAAAACATTCATCCCAACCGCAAACTCACGGCATTCAGATCGCCAACATGGACACTTCTGTGGTTCCGGGTGACGACTTTTATCTTTATGCCAATGGAGCATGGATCAAGCGGACTGAAATTCCTCCGGACCGTTCGCGAATCGGCGTGTTCAGCAAGCTTTCTGATGCGACAGAAAAGCAGACCAGAGGCATTATCGAAAATCTTTCAAAGAGCAAGAGCGCGGACGGATCCGAAGCCAGTCAGATCTCTGATCTGTACGCCTCTTTTATGGATGAGAAGGGAATCGAATCCCGTGGGCTTGCGCCCCTGAAGTCGCATCTTGATGCCATTGCCGCGATCAAGAACAAACAGGAGCTGGCGCGGGCATTGGGTGAGAGTCTGCGTGCTGATGTGGATCCTCTGAACAACACCAACTTCCATACGGCGAATCTGTTTGGCTTCTGGACGGCGCCCGGCTTTGAGGATTCTGATCACTACGCCGGGTATCTGCTGCAGGGCGGGCTGGAGCTTCCCAGCCGCGATTATTACCTCTCTGATACGCCGCGCATGAAGGATGTTCGCGAAAAATATCAGGCCCATGTAGCAGCCATGCTCAAGCTGGCGGGCTTCAATGATGCTGATTCCCGGGCGACGCGCATCATTGAACTGGAACATGCAATCGCGGAAAAACATCAGAGCCTGGCCGATAACGAGGACATTCACAAAGCCAACAACACCTGGAAGCAGGCTGATTTCGCCGCTAAAGCTCCTGGCCTCGACTGGAAGGAGTTTTTTCTTGGAGCCGGACTTGAGAAAGAGGCACAGTTTACGGTATGGCAGCCCGCGGCATTTACCGGAGAAGCGGCGCTGGTTGAATCTGTGCCGCTCGAGACCTGGAAAGACTGGCTCGCCTACCACTTGATTGAAGAATATTCTGACTTTCTTCCCAAGGCATTGGTGGATGAGGAGTTCAATTTTTTCGATAAAACCCTCACAGGCACGCCGAACCAGCGTCCGCGCTGGCAAAGAGGCGTCGGGCTGGTGAATCGCTTTCTTGGCGATGCTGTAGGGAAAATTTATGCCAAGCAGTACTTTTCGCCTCAGGCCAAGGCACAGGCGGAGGCGATGGTGGCGCAATTGATCACTGCTTTCCACAAGCGCATTGAAGCGCTGCCCTGGATGGCTCCCGCTACCAAGGCTGAAGCGCAGAAAAAGCTGGGCACGCTGTACGTGGGCATTGGTTATCCGGAAAGCTGGCACGATTATTCCGGTTATGAGGTCAAAGCCGATGACGTGTTTGGCAATGTGTGGCGCGGCAATCTTTTTGAGTACCACCGCCAACGGAATCGTTTGGGAGCGGATGTGAACCGAAAAGAATGGTCCATGTCACCACAGACCGTGAATGCCGTGAACCTTCCGCTACAAAATGCGCTGAATTTTCCGGCCGCCATCCTGCAGCCGCCATTTTTTGATCCTAAAGCTCCGGCCGCGGTAAACTTTGGCGCTATTGGCGCCGTGATTGGTCATGAGATCAGCCATACCTTTGACAGTGAAGGAGCGGCGTTCGATGACAAGGGGCGCGTGCGCAACTGGTGGACTGAGGCCGATCTGGCCCACTTCAATGCAGCCACGGCGAGCCTGGCCGCGCAATATGATACCTACAAGCCTTTTCCTGATCTTTCTGTAAACGGAAGGCAGACGCTTGGGGAAGACATTGCCGACCTGGGGGGATTTCAGCCGCGTATGACGGCTACAAGGCAACGTTGAAAGGAAAACCGGCGCCGGTGCAGAGTGGTTTCTCCGGCGACCAGCAGTTTTTCATCGCGTTTGCGCAAAACTGGGGCGGCAAGACGCGCGAAGGGGCGCTTCGCCGCCAGCTCATGACGGACCCGCACGCACCGGGCCAGTACCGCTCCTATACGGTCCGCAACATTGACCAGTGGTATCCGGCATTTAAGGTGAAGCCGGGAGAAAAGCTTTACCTTGCGCCGGCAGACCGCGTGCGCATCTGGTGAAGGCGCAGGGACGGTTGCGAGGTGTTCAAAATCTCAGGCAGGCGAGCGGGGAAGCGCGACATCTTGGTTGGGCAGCTATCGCAAGGTGCGTTTACGATTCGCGGGCGGACCGGCCATGGGAGGCTGCAAATGCAAGCCGCACCGGTGCATTTGTTCCATAAGGTGCAGAACTTTTTTGAGCGGGCTGGCGGCAATGAACTGCCCGCATCCGTTGCAATAAGACTCAATGAGTTTGGAGGATCCGCTCTTTTTTCTCACCGGATTCGGCTCAAAAAGCGCCATATACCGGATTAGATGCAGCAAAGTTTGCTGGACAGGCTTTCTCTAAGGTTCCACGAGGCGTTTTTACGATGGGGAAAGAGCGCTCTTATAAAAGAAAACCATTTTCTTTACGCGAAAGACTAGGAGACCTTGGCTTTGGTTCGCAGCCCGGCCATTTCTTCCAGCAGAGCAATGGTTACGGCGTAGTCGAGATCGTCGAAACCGGGACGTGAAGCCGCTTCTTCGTAGATAACTTTATCGATTTCCGCCAGGCCGGGAAGCTTCACGTCGTTCTCGCGGGCTGCGTCCAGCATGAGGTGGATGTCTTTGTGCATCAGCTTGAGGGGGAAGTTCGGCGAGTAATCCTGGTTCAGGATGAAAGGCTTTTTATATTCAGCCACGCCGGAGCGGATCATGGAGGCTTCAATCAGCTCGAACATTTTTTCCGGCGCCACGCCGAGCTTGCGCGCCAGGGTCAGGCTCTCACATAACCCCTCATACATGAAGACAATGTTCATGTTCTGCGCCAGCTTGGCGGAAAGACCTTTGCCGTTTTCCCCCATGTGAATCACTTTTTTGCCCATGGCGCGCAGCAGCGGTTCCACCCGCTCAATGTTATGCACGGCGCCGCCGATCATAAAAATGAGACTTCCGGATTCGGCAGCTACTTTGGAGCCGGTTACCGGCGCATCGAGAAACTCGCAGCCTTTCTCCTGCAGGCCTTCCATGATGTTGATACTGGCGGAAGGAGAGATGGTGCTGGAATCAACCACGACGGCGCCGCTTTCAAGGCCATGAATAGCGCCTTGCGCTCCAAATAACACTGACTGTACCGCCTTGGTATCAGACACGCACACCCACACCGCTTCCTTGCCCTTGGCCGCTTCAGCAGGGGTGGCTGCGGTGGTGGCGCCCTCAATGCTTTTGGCCGTACGGTTCCAGACTGAAACTTCATGTCCGGCTTTAACAAGATTGGCGGCCATGGGGCCGCCCATGATTCCCAAACCAAGAAAGGCTACGCGCATAACTTGGAATTAAAAATTCAATTTTCGATTGCGTCAAGCCCACAGAGCTCAAGCTGCCTGGTTGCGGGGATCACCAAAGCGGGAGCGAAGCAGGTTCAGCAACTCCTGCGGCTCATGGCTGGAAATGTTGTAATCGGCACACTTGGATGTCTGTGAACTGACCGGCGATAGAGCGATGACCGTCATGCCGGGATGCCGTTTCTTGATCTCACCGACAACCTGATCACAATCCCTCTCCTTGCAGAGTGAAGCGTGCAGCACCACGGCGTGTACCTTGGGAAAGGCCGCTAACGTGTCAAAAGCCTCATTCACGGAATATGCAGTAATAACGTTGAATTTTCCTGTTTCCAGCACCAGCTTACGTGCAGAAAGGCCCTCCGGCGGTTCTACTTCCGCTACCATCATGATTGGTCGCACCATCTTTTTTTAGATGAGACTGGCGCACCTATGTTGGCCGCGAATGCCGCAG
>DATFDA010000069.1:0-5392 GCA_035252525.1 Candidatus Angelobacter sp.
AGCACGGTATAAACGCGAAGGCCGATGCTGCCCTGAAGGGTGCGGCTGGTGATGGGCCGGCACTTGGAATTGGGATCAGAAGGATCGATGCGGCAATCATTGGGCCCGTTGGTGTCACGCTGGACCAGAGGGTTCTTGTGATAGAGAGAAATTTCCTGATTGAGGTCGAAGGTTAATCGTTGGAATGAGAACCCCGGGCCGGATGCGGCAATGAACGGTCTGTAAGAAACGTCATAGTTGAAGTGCAGGAGGTTGTTAAAAACGGTGGGCCTCATGCGGATTCCGGCGCCAAGCTGAAGAAAAAATGGCTGCTCGCTTAGCCCAGGAGCGGAGACATCGTTGTACAGCTGCTCGATGGAAGGCGAAGGCTGGCCGGTGCTGGGGCGGATGTCGACAGCTCGACCGTTGACCTCGCCATACACGCCCACGTTCAGCCGTTCGTAGATAGGACGAATGGCATTGCCGCCCACGATGTGTTCGGTCATACCGAAGAAGGAGCGGCCGGCTCGGGTTGTGTCCGGGCCAAGGCCAAAGAAGGTGAGCTTGTTGAGTGAGATGGATTGCGCGTAGAGATTGAAAACCGGTTGTTCGGGATAAGGAGTGCTGTCAGAGTCGCTGGGCGTCCCGAATTGCGGTGTCATCGGTTTCAGCCGGGTATCCACAAATTTGAGATAGACCCCGGCGCGCCACGAGGCATTATTAGATGCGACGGCATCGGCGCTCCAGGATGTGCTCCAATTGCTGGTGTCTTTGTGGCCGACGTAGGCGAGTCCGGCGGCGAATCCGTTCTGCGGAGCGATGCTGCCCAGCGCAATGTGAACGGGCTGTCCGGTGAACAGCACTTCCGCGCAACCTGCAATGTGCTTGAAGGGACAGTTGTACTTCAGTTTCCCAAGCTCATCAGGCGGTTCGTTTTTAGCCTCGTTAGCTGTACCGCTTTGCTGTGCCATGAGTGAGCCGGCCAGCAACAGGAGCAAAGACAGAATTCGCACCACAGACTTCTCCTTAACCGCGCGAGCTGCGCTTTTTGGCGGCGGACCTGGTTTTTGAACTTTTCTTGCGGCCTGCACTCTTAACCTTCTTGCGCTGCTTCGCAGCTTTTTTTGCCTTTTTCGGCTTCGCAGATGGAGGAGCTTGCTTCTGTTGCCGCCGTCCATGGCGATGGAGGAGGGCCGTTACCTTCTGAATGTACTCGCTGGCCTGTTTCTCCGTGTGCAGGTTATTGATATTGATATCGGTGCGGTCTTGCGGCGGGAGCCATAGGTTTTCCGCGGTGTGCAGGTGGAGCAACTGGGTGCGGACCAGGCTGGAGATGGGCCGGTCATGATTGTAGGCTTGCTGTTCATCGAAGCTAAGCATGTTGACGATGGGTGCATCTTTCAGGGCCATGGAATCGCCTTTCTCGCTTAGTGTTTGCCAAAGAATACGCACTGGTTATCAGGGCGCAGCGTGTCGCCCAAAAGATCAAGGAATGTCTGGGCATTTTGCTCGCGGGCTGTGCCAATATCGTCCCCCAAAAAATGTTTGGTGACTGTGGCTGGAATAGAAGCGTGTTCAAAGATGCGCTGGTTGGCGGCATCCTCGGGGCCGCGGACGATGGTGCCACGCGGAATCCAGGGAGAAATGAGAATTGCCGGTACACGAATGCCCAGTCGATCGAACTTAAACGTCAGGCCGGGTACGTTGGTGGCGGCATCGGTAGCCTGGAACCCATCAGGCGTGCAGCCTGGCGGAACCACGTGATCGTATAGGCCGCCATGCTCGTCGTAGACAATTAGCAGCGCGGTGCTCTGCCAAAGCTCAGGAATGGAGCGGATCTGGTTATAGACCTGCCCGATGAAGTTATCTCCGGCCAGCACATGATGATCAGGGTGCTGATCATTGGCCAGAATCTGGCCGCCGCCCGGGCCGGGATGATCTGAGTAATTGGGCTCAATAAGACTGTATTCCGGGAGATTGCCTGACTTGCAGTCGGACAGGAATTGATCAAAGGTGGCAAAGAAGCTCTGGTCCTTGATGAGATTGACGATCTCCATGGTGGAACTGGGTTCGTCAAAATAGTAGAGCTTGGCGCTGTGGCCGCCGTCCTTCATGCGCTGATAGATCGACGGGATTTTGGCGCGGTCGGCATCAGAGACCAGAAACATGTTCATGTCGACGTTGCCGAATGAAGTCCCGTAATGGGCGAAAGCGCGATTGCAGATGGTGGGACCGGGAATGGAGGCAAACCATCCGTTGAAGAGCGCGTACTCAGTGGCCAGGGTGGTGAGCACGGGAATCTTTTCCGGAGAAAAATAATTCATGATGGCGCGCGATTCTTTTGCGCTGGTTCCCTGGGTGGAGTAGCTCTTGATGAAGCCCTGCATGTTGGGCACGCGGTCAGGGGCAAAAGGCGTCCCGCCGTAAATCTGGACGTCTACGCCGGGGAAGTGATGGTCAGGATCATGGCCTAACTGGCCGCGGTAGTCGGCTGTATCCGAGACTTTAACTTTGTTTCCCTGAGCGTCAGGATTGGACTCATTTCCGGTGAGGCCGTTGATTCTGGGATCTTTCTTTTTGAGTCCGCCAAGCATGTGATCAAAGGAGCGGTTCTCCATCATCAGAACGACAATGTGTTTCAGGGCATTCAAGCCTGCCGACATGCAAAATCTCCTTGCGCGAATACTGCGGCGTAACCGGGAATATGGTTTTTAGATTAGTGCAGGAACCCTTTTCAGCGTTACATGGAGCAAAGGGCTGTGGACGGCAAAAGGGCACTGAGAACCTACAAGGTCAACTTGCCACAATTAGCGCAACAAGGTGGCGGTCTGTGAGCCGACCGATGAGTTGGACGTCTCCGGGCCACAGGCTGGTGCCTTGAGCTTAACGGCAGCGGAACAGGTCCCTCGCCTTCGCAAACCACAAGTCCACCGGATCCCAAACAGTAATGTGAGCTTCGGCTCGGGATGGTGTCTCGCAAGGCAAGATGAGCGTGAGCAGTCCGGCAATCTCGGGTCAACGGGTAAAAACCGCCAGTGCCAAGTGCGCCAAATCATTAACGGATTTAATTGAATTCCAAGAAAAGCATAATCAGCGTTTTTTATAACCGGGGACAAGATTTAGAGCGGTGTTGGAGTTGCTGTGAACGGACCCGCTGCAGCAGGGCGTTCCCTGATTTAAAAGCAACAGAACGGGCGCACACACAACTCCGAGACCGCTCTAAACAGATGTTCCTGGCGGTGGCGGCTTCCGGCTTTTGCAATTTCCGTCGCGTTGGGAAGGGAAGGGGCATGCAGTATGACGCCCGAATTGAAAACGACGGAAACCCGCGGTCACACAGTTCCTGCCACTGATCGCGATGAACTGGCTGAAATCCTGCTGTACGTGTGGCTCCGGTCTGAAGTGAACGAGGACTGGGGACTGCCGCTGGTGATCAAGCAGTAAGTCGCCGACCTCGCGCGTGATGGCCGACATCAGAAAAAGCAAAGGTATTTACCGCAAAGGGCGCAACGGCGCAGCAACGGGCCCGAGGGCACACCGCAGAGAGCGCAGGAATCGCAGAGCATCGCGGTGATGGCAAGGAATCGCGCGTGAAAGACAAGTGACAAGAAGCGCCACCGGTATCGCACAGCATGGCCGGCATAGCGGCTTGGCGCGGGACGGGTCCCGCGCGATTGTCAGGAGTTTTAAGCAAAGGGCCTGCAAAAGGAGCAGGCCCTTTTGTCTTCCAGTTTTAGATCAATGAGCTGTGACGTTAATAGCGCCGGTGGCATGAGCGCCGAACTTATCCACCGCGACCAGAGCAACGCGATGCGTTCCGGCGGCGAGGGTCACGCTAGCGCTGATCTGGTCGTTCCACATTTCCGTGTTTTTCTTGCCATCAATCCATAGTTCGATTCTTACAACTCCAGCAGGCGAATTGCCGGAGCCTTTCACAGTGAAGGTGAGCGGCACCGTCGCATTTGCCGCCGGCGAGCAGAACTTGGCGTGCAGGCTGCCCGATCCCGGTGGAGCGCAGGTTACGGCTGCATTGTTATTGATTTCAAGCAGGACATCGCCGGGCTGTTCCGGGATGATGAGATCGTGCCGGCCATCCAGGTTCATGTCACGCGCCAGCACCACCACGCCGGTATCCGGCGCAGTAAGCTGATGGGCCGCGCTGAAGATCCCGTGACCATCGCCGAGAACGTATTGCAGGTTCCCGTCAAAATGGCCCTCGTTGAGACCTACAATATCGGTGATTAAGTCGCCATCAACATCCACGGCCACCAGGTTTGAGCCAAACATCTGAGTTTTGCTGCGAAGAGTGAAATTGCCGGCGCCATCGTTCAAGTAGTCGAGAATATCGCTGGTGCAGGGAGGCGTGGTACAGGTGGGCGTTTGGCGGCCAATAGCGATATCCAGCGAGCGGTCAGTGTTGTTGAAGCTTCCGTACGTCAGGCCGAAGCTGCCAGAGACGGACTTGCCGGTGGGAGCGGCGAAGGTCCCATCGCCATTCCCTTTGAAAATTTCAAAGTCATTGAGGCGCAACACTATAACGTCCAGCTTGCCGTCGCCGCTGAAATCAGCCACGGCCAGCGTGTGGCGGATGCCGGGAAACGTGTCAGCGCCCGGAGGAATCAGCGTTTGCCACGGGGTGAAGTGGCCAGCGCCGTCGTTCTTGTAGGTTTTCACGGTGCAAGAGCTGGAGTCGGTGGCGCATTCATGAGTGATCACGTCCACTGCGCCATCGCCGTTCAGATCGCCCAGTTCCAGGTCCCAGACAGGAAGTGTAGTGGCAAATGATCCTGCCGGTGTCATGGTGCCATCGCCAAAGCCGGCGAAAATGGAGACCAGGGGCTGGCCGGAGCTGGCCACTGCCAGATCGAGCTTGCCATCGTTGTTGAAGTCGGCGGTTTCCACCAGCCGGGCGGTGCCGACTGCCTGGGTATCAACTCGGGTGTAAGTGTTGTTGCCGCTATTTTTGAAAATGGCGACTGAGTTGGAATTTTCTTCGGCAACTGCGATATCGGGCAGGCCATCGCGATCAAAATCTCCGGTTGTGGCCCATGAGGTACCTATGTCAGTGGTGAAGCTGGTTTCAGTGAATGTTGTCTGCGCCGCCGAGGGAAGCGCCAGAGCAAATAGGAATGCGAAGCAAATAGACAGGGAGATCGTACGTAGCATTTTTTGGACTCCGATTGAGAGTTCCAGGGGAGGTCTGCGCGATTAGGTGCAGTGCTGCACGTGGAAGTTGCCAGTGAGAGCGCGAAGGAAAGATTGGATGGTGGATATAATGACCTCGATCGGGAGAAGTTCAAGACGAGGTTCCTGAGTTAGTAAGGAGAGCCGCAAAAAGCTGGCCGCGCTCAGTTTCAGCGAGAAGGTGAAGCTGCTGGAGAAGCTACGCGCACGGAGTTTGTCGTTGGCGGAG
>DATFDA010000070.1:0-8463 GCA_035252525.1 Candidatus Angelobacter sp.
GGAAGCCACCGGGGAAAGCCTCTGCCCCGGCTTTTTGGTAATCGGAAAGCTAAAGTTCTTGTGATGACACCCAAACAGCACATCGAAGAGACTCGCCATAATTCACCACCCCGTTGAAGGGACCTTGGAGACTTACCGCCGGAGCCTTACTTACGACTCGACAGTAGTGTACCACGGGACATGGCCAATGGTACATAAAAAGTTATGCCCCTATCGTACTCACAACATTAGATTCAGAGCTGATGAAAAAGGTGGCAACCAGAGTAGAAAAATTAGGCCGTTTAGCTTAACCTGTTGAAAACACGTTGTTTGTTGCTGGTCTGCGAAATGTTCTTGGGTTTCAAAGCGGGCTTTATACGTCCTTTTTGTGCTGTTTAGCATTCCGGCACTTGCTCATGATGGCATCGTGGAGGCGGGTCCGGAGGGGGTCTGGAAGCTCGTAAATCTGATTATCTCGATAGATCTCAATGGTCTTTTTGGTGGTATTAAGAACCACATGGCATTCGTGGCACCAATGCAGGTGCTCATCCAGTTCCGCCTTGAGGTTCTCTGTGATCTTGCCGTCAAGGTAATCTGACAGCTCTTTCAGGAAGTCATTGCATTTCACTGGTGTCCGTCCCCGTCTCTCTTGGACTTAAAGTATCGTGCCAGACGCTCCCGGAGTTGCAACCGGGCACGCAGGAGCCGTGATTTCACTGCCGGCACGCTCAAGTTCAACATTTCTGCGGTCTCCTCCGTGGAAAGCCCTTCAACATCACGTAACACAAACACCGTCCGGAAGCCCGGGGGCAGGCCCTGGACAGTCTTTTTAAGAATATCTCCCAATTCTGACTGCCCGTAAAGCTGCTCAGGATTGGGTGACCAGTCCGCTACTTCACGCGGCATCGAACCTTCTTCCGTCTCTACATCTTCATCAAGAGAGACGGTCCGGTCCGTGCGGCGCTTGCGCAGCTTCATCAGCGCTTCATTCACGGCGATCCTGACCAGCCAGGTATAGAACTTTGAGTTCTCCTGGAACTGCTCAAGATTCTGGTACGCCTTGAGAAAAGCGTCCTGGACTACATCCTGGGCGTCTTCCTCGTTATGCGTGATGTGCTGCGCTATACGGAAGATGTTGCGGTCATACCGATTGACCAACTGACTGAAGGCTTCTAAATCCCCGCCTTTAGCGGCGTGGACCAGCGCCATCTCATCAGTAACACCTTCGACAGCCTTCTTTTGGATGGTTGGCATGCAACTCCGACTCAAATAATTTACTATGTTCTGCAGTCCGAAAGGACCAACTCCAAATAAAAAAGAGCCTCAGTCCAGTGACACAGACCCGGGCGTAACTTTTTGTTCCGCCACGGCTCTGATCCCGTGTATATGAAAACAACTTCCTGGTTTTTCTTCATCCTTTTAGGTTTCCTTTTCTTCGCAGCAGGATGCCACAAGAGCGAAGGTCCCGCCCAACACATCAATGTAGTCATGCGTAAGTACAGCATTGAGCCCTCGGTGATCCATGTGAAGAACGGACAGCCCGTCTCGCTGGATGTGACTACGGCTGACGTACAGCACGGATTCGACGTTCCCGATATGGGTATTAAAGAGCCAGTGCAACCGGGGCATACGACGACCATCACATTCACGCCACAAGTTAAGGGTGAATTCGTGGTGAAATGCGGAGTAATTTGCGGCCCGCATCACGACGACATGTCAGCCAAGCTGGTGGTGGACTAGCGCGCAGGAGTTATCCAGCGATGCGTGTGGCCTGCTGTGCTGCCAGTTGCCAGTCCAGTCCCTGGCGGATCCAAACCCGGAGGTAGCGGAAGCTGCCGGAGACGTGCTGCCCCCGTACGGTTCCATCCAGGTCTACTTTGCCGGTGAGGATCACGGTATCGGCGTTGAAGGTGAGGGCATTGCCCTCGCTGAGGTTCCAGGTTTCATATTCGGGCTGGGTGGTGCGGTAGAACTGGATCACCTCAGCCCGGCTGGTGGCTTTGCCCTGAGCATCCACGTCTGCGTAATTTTGCGCCAGGTGCTGCTCAAACCAGGCTGCATCGCCCTTCATGGTTGCTATTCGGAGTTCACTTTCCAAGCGCTGAATGGTTTCGGCAATCTGCTGCGGAGACGGGACAACCGCCCCTGTGCCGCTATGTTTGCGGGTGGTTTGGCCATTGAGCATAACTAGAGAGGCCAGCAGAAGCGGAACCAGCGCGATGATTCTGGGTTTCATTGAGAGTGCCACCTCCGGTTAAAGGGCCGCAATGGCTGTCGAACTATGGCGCTTCGGCCCGAGTCACTACTAAGATACTAGAGGCGCTCACTTCAGTAACCTCACAGGTTGACAGGATTGCAGTACAACATATAATCGCGACTAATAACGAAAAAAAAGTGAAAAATGCCACATCCGTCTGACATCCGGTCAACCATCGAACAGGCCGTCGCGCAAGGGCTTGAAGCGGCGCTGCCCGCACTGCGCCAGGACATTGTGGCTCGCGCAACGGAAGCCGTAGCCGCCGCGGCGCTGGGCAAGGATGGCTCTCCCACGGCGTTGTTGAGCGCGGCAGCTACGAAGATCCAGGATGGAGGCACGCAGGCTGAAATTCTGCGCTATCTGTTGGAGGGATGTTCAAAGTTCGCCGCGCGCGTGGCGTTATTTGTGGTGAAAGGCAGCACGGTCAGCGGCTGGCAGGGAATGGGTTTTGAGAATGACGATGGCATCAAGACCACAAGTCTGAACGCGGGACGCGGGCTGATGAGCGATGCCATCGGCGGACGCATACCAGCGGCAGGCAAGGCTTCGGATTTCGACGTCGGATTTCTTGCCGCAATGAAATCTCCTGCTGAAGATGAGTGTCTGGTACTGCCGCTTGTGGTCAAGGACAAAGCGGCTGCGTTGATTTATGCGGATGCAGGAACTGGCGCTGCTGGCGCATTTGATGCTTCAGCTCTCAGCGTGCTGACCCGTTTCGCGGCTTTGTGGTTGGAAGCAGCAACCACACGCAAAGCAGACTCCGGGACAACTCCAGTTCAGGAACCTGAAGCGGCGCCGCCAGTCATGGCGAGCGCGGCAACAGCGGTCCCGAGTGCGCCTACCGTCGCTCCAGCGATGCCAGCGCAATCTGCGACGTCAGCAGCACAAACGTTCTCTTCAACGGATGAGGCTGACCTGCACAAGAAGGCCAAACGCTTTGCCAAGCTGCTGGTGGAAGAGATCATGCTTTACAACCAGGCCAAGGTGGCGCAGGGCAAAAAGAACCAGGACCTGTACACCCGTTTGCGTGATGATATTGAAAAGAGCCGGGCCACCTATGACAAACGTTATGGTGAAAGCGCGGCGGCTTCGGCCAATTATTTCAATCAGGAATTAGTACGGATACTGGCGGACAATGACGTTTCCCTGATGGGAGATGGATTTCCGCGTTGACGAAGGAATTTGTGGCAGTGCGAAAGTTGTTATCTCTGATTTGTCTTGCGGCCTTGCTGACGCCCGCCGCTCTTTTCTCGCAAACTTCACACAAGAAGAAGCAGACCTCGCGCGGTAAAAAACACATAATCACGGCCAAAGAGCGTGCGCGCCTGCGTCACATGAAGCGGGCCTTTGTGGCATCCGCTGATCTCAAGCCCATGGCGCAGCAGCTCCTGGAGAACCGCTCACCGCAGGCTTACGCGGGAGTGGAGGAATATGCTCACCGGCATCGAAAGGATGATGCTGCGCCTCTGGCGTGGCTGGTTCTGGGCTACGCTCATTACCTGGACAAGGACTATGTCAAAGCTCGCGACTCATGGAAAAAGGCTGAGCCGCTGGAGCCGGTACTTGGGGATTACCTGGAGTGGTTGCGTGCGAGCGCCTGGCAGGGCGAAAACAATCCCGCAGAAGTGCTGAAAGCTCTGGATGGGTTTGAGCAGCGGCATCCGGATTCCATTCATCTTCACGATGTTGTTTTGCTCTATGGAAATGCCCTGGTAGCGATGGGGAAGTCCGGTGAGGCGGTGACCTTTTTTGAGAAGCATCGCACTCCAGTAACTCCGGATCTCGAGTATGCGCTCGCCAACGCTTACCAGGCTGAAGGGATGAAGGACAAAGCCGCAGAAACGTTGCGGAAAATTTACTTTGAAATGCCTACCAGCGATCAGGCGCCACTGGCAGCCGTGACGCTCCAGAGCAGGGGAGAGACGCCGCCTTCAGGCAGCTTTGAGCAACGCTACACACGCGCCGAACTGCTGATGAAGGCGAGGCGCTATGCCGATGCCGTAACCGAGCTAAGTTCGCTGACAGAGCAGGCCCCACCGGAACGGATGCCTCTGGTGCAGACGCAGTTTGCGGCTGCGCTTTACCGGGCGCGCAAGCGCGATGATGCTGAACGTCTATTTGAAACCGTGATCCAGAACCAGTCGGCGCCTGATGCCGCGAAAGCTGAGGCGCTTTACTTCCTGGCTGAAATTGCGCGGGACAAGGACGATAAAGACAAGCACGATAATTTTGTTGCGCAACTGCGCTCGCTCGCTCCGGAGAGCCTGTGGTTCCAGCAGACCCTGCTTTCCTCGGGCAATATGTATCTGCTCAAGGGCGACTTTGATACCGGGGCAAAATTCTATGCGGAGATTTATGAGCGCCAGCAGAACGGAAGGTTTTCTCCCTACGCGCACTGGAAGACCGCCTGGCTGACCTATCGGATGGGGAAGACTGACGAGGCCAAGCGGCTGCTGGAAGAGCAACTGGCGTTTTATCCTTCATCGGCTGAGGTTTCAGCGGCAATTTACTGGCGCGGACGCATGGCCGAGGATGAAGGCGATAAGCCTCTGGCGCGCGCTTATTACCAGAAGCTCTCAGAAAACTACCGCTATTTCTATTATGCGAATCTCGCTCGCGAGCGGCTGGCAAAGATTGGGGTGGAAGATGTGGGCGATCCGGACGTGCTGGATAAGCTGCCGCCGCTCGCCGCTCCGCCCAAGGATTGGGATGCGCCTCCCGATGACCTGAGGGCAGAGAAGGCAAAGCTGCTGGCTAATGCAGCCCTATACGATTTTGCGGTGAAAGAACTGCAGGCGGCCGGCTCTGCAACTGCTCCCTGGATGGCAAAGGCGCTGGCGGATATTTTCAGTGATTCAGGCAGCTATATTCGCGCAATTGAGGCGCTCAAACGGGCTGTTCCTGGCTATTTTTCCGCCGAGATCAGTCAGATGCCGCGCCCGGTCTGGGAAAGCCTGTTTCCGCGTCCTTACTGGGATGAGTTGAAACGAGACGCGCAGGCCAATCATCTGGATCCGTTTCTGGTGGCATCGTTGATTCGCCAGGAATCGGAATTCAACCCGCAGGCAATTTCATCAGCCAATGCCATGGGTCTGATGCAGCTTCTGCCACAGGTAGGCAAGGGACTGGCAAAGGAGATGAAGGTCCGCCATTTTTCCAGCGACCAGTTGCTCTCAGCCGATACGAACCTGCGCCTGGGGACGAAGTATTTCAAGCACATGGTGGACCACTATGACGGCCAGGTGGAGTACGCGCTGGCTGCCTACAACGCCGGGGAAGACCGCGTGGACCAGTGGCGCAAAGACGGGAACTTCAAGAGCGTGGAAGAATTCGTGGAATCAATTCCGTTTACTGAGACGCGGGAGTACGTGCAGGCCATCATGCGCAATGCGGTACTGTACAAGCTTCTTTATCCAACCAGCTAGCGCATACCTAATATCGATCCTGACACTCCTGGCGTGCTTACATGCGAGAGTTTGGCATTGCTCCGCGGCAGGTCCATGCCCGGTTATTTCTCAAAGTGAAATTTTGTCCTGCCCTAACAGAAAAAAGGCGGCACTCAGGCCGCCTCTCACCATCGGTTTTTTGAAGTTTATCCCGCTACTTCCTCAAGCTGTTTCTGGTCCACATCGAAATTAGAGTAGACGTTTTGCACGTCGTCGTGATCTTCAATGGCTTCCAGCAGTCGGATCATCTGATTGGCGGCGGCGCCTTCCAGCTTGATGTAATTTTGCGGGATCATGCCCACTTCGGAATGGACCACTTCCACATTGGCCGTCTTAATAGCGTTGAGCACGCCTTCAAAGGAATTGGGATCGGTAGTGATCACCCAGGTATCGCCATCGTCGCCCAAGTCCTCGCCGCCATTCTCCAGCACAATGCCCATCAGGTCATCTTCCTTGGCAGCAGCTTTGGGAACAATAATTTCGCCCTTCTTGTGGAACATCCACGCGACAGAGCCGGCTTCACCCAGGTTTCCGCCGTTTTTGGTGAACATGTGCCGGATTTCACTGACGGTGCGATTGCGGTTGTCCGTGGTCACGTTCACCAGCAGAGCGACACCACCCGGACCGTAGCCTTCAAACTGGATTTCTTCGTATGTCGCGCCTGGGAGTTCACCCGTGCCGCGCTGGACGGCTCGCTTGATATTGTCCGCAGGCATGTTCTCTGCTTTGGCGGCAGCAATGGCGGTACGCAGGCGCGGATTGCCTTCAGGATCGCCACCGCCACTCTTGGCGGCCATGGTGATTTCTTTGATCAGGCGGGTAAAAATCTTGCCGCGCTTAGCGTCCAGCGCGCCCTTCTTGTGTTTGATTGTGGCCCATTTTGAGTGGCCAGACATGGTGATAACCTCAGCAGAATTTGTAGTTTAGCGAGCCGCAGGGGCGCCCGGCAGGGCTTACGAAACGCATGAAAACAAAGTAGATTATAGCACGGCCAGATTGGTATGATTCGCTTATGCCTGAAGATCCTAACCAGGAAGGAGCGGTTGAGGAGCCGATTCCTGAGTCCACCAGCCTGCTGCGCCGGCAATGGCTCTTCCTGCGCGAGAACTGGTGGGATACGGGCCCGCTCACGCCCGCTCAGCGGCTCGGGTTCTTCCTGCGAGGATTTTTCCTGGTGGTGATTGGCTGCATCGGTCTGGCTTTCGCCATCGCGGGCACACTGGGATCAAAAGGAAGCGGCCTGGATGCGATCGGAAAACTGGTTGCTGAATTCATGCTCATCCCTGTTGGATTGCTGGCTCTGATTGTGGTCAGCCTCGGCTGCTCGCTCGTAATTCGTAGTGTTATTGTCACTTCGCGGACATCCCACGGTGTGGAAGAGCCGTAAAAAGAAGGAATTAATCGCGAGAATATTAGCGAACTGCCGCGCGCTTCTGCCGAAAGGCAAAGATCACGGCCAGTATCGGCGGCGCAAGAAAGATTGCCCACCAGAATGGAATCAGCAGCGCCACGAGAATGGGCGTAAACAACGAAGCCCAGAAGGGCACCTTGGCTGTGCGTTTCATCAGGTAAGGCTGCAATAGGAGTCCATCCGTCACCATGATTACCGCAAACAGGATCAAAACATAAAAGAAGCGCATGTGGTCCGAGTTCAACGCGCCCAAGATGGCAGGAATAATCACAGCGATTGGACCGCCGAAGTTGGGAATGAATTGCAGCAGTCCTGCCAAAATCGCCCACACCGGCGCCCAGGGGATGCCGATAATCCAGAGGCCGATGAGCCAGAGCAGCGCCACGGCCAGCGAATCCTGACACTGAGCGATAAACCAGTGTTTCAGTGCCGAGCCTGTGGTGCGCGCATGTGAGCGCCAGTCGCGCCAATCCATGTCTCTATCTAACCACAGAGTACACAGAGGATCACGGAGGAATTGTTGTGGTCTTTCACGAACGGGAGCAAAACAAGGGAACAAAACCGAATGCGGCTTGCGAACTGAATCAGAAAACCTCTGTGTTCCTCTGTGTCCTCTGTGGTTAAATGAAAATATGAAATTCGGCGTCATCATTTTTCCTGGCTCCAACTGCGATCAGGACAGCTATCACGCCGCCATAGCCGCGACGGGACAAAAAGCCGCTTTTTTGTGGCACGAATCGCACGAGCTCGAGAATTGCGACGCCATCATCGTCCCTGGCGGGTTCGCCTACGGTGACTATCTGCGAACGGGCGCCATCGCGCGCTTCGCGCCTATCATGCAGGAAGTCGGGAAGTTTGCCGCTTCAGGCGGGTTGGTGATTGGCATCTGCAATGGGTTCCAGATTCTGTGTGAAGCAGGGCTGCTTCCGGGCGCACTGATGCGCAATGCAGGTCTCAAATATGTATGCAAGTTCGTAAACCTGCGTGTAGAAAATGCTGATACTCCTTTCAGCAATTCCTGCAAAGTTGGAGAAGTCTTGCGGATTCCTATTGGCCACATGGAAGGCAATTACTACTGCGATCCGCAAACTCTGGCCACGCTCAAAAAGCAGAACCGCGTGATATTTCGCTATTGCACACCCCAAGGGGAGATCACGGCGGAAGCCAACCCGAATGGATCTCTCGACAATATTGCCGGGATCTGCAATGAGGGCAGAAATGTACTTGGGATGATGCCGCACCCTGACCGCTGCAGTGATCCGCTGCTTGGCTCGGCTGATGGGGCCAGGATTTTCCAATCCATGGCGCTGTCCGGAGTCGCCACCGCGCGTTAACCAGCCGCGATTCATTCAATCCAGCTCACAGCAGGC
>DATFDA010000071.1:0-10961 GCA_035252525.1 Candidatus Angelobacter sp.
GCGAATGGCACAGCAGATTAAACGGGACAAGGAGAACGAGCTCATCCATCGCGGCAAGGAGTATGCCAAAGCCGTAAGGAAATATGTCCGCAAGACGGGCAATTATCCCACGTCACTGGAGCAGCTTGAGGACACGAATCACATACGCTTCTTGAGAAAGCGCTATGAAGATCCAATCACGGGCAAGGCCGATTGGAAGCTGATCCATCAGGGTGAAGCAGAGATAAAAATTCCGCAGAACAACAATAATCCGGGACTTCAGGGCAGCGGCAATCCTGGTCTTTCCGGCAGTAGCAGCTCCGCAGCTTCTCCAACGCCACAACCGGGCTCATCCGGCGGATCGGGATCGAGCAGCGGATTGGGATCGAGCAACTCTGGTATTGGCCTCTCAACCTCAAATATCGGGAACAATCAACAGTTTGGTGGCGGCGGCATTATCGGGGTCGCCAGCACAAGCAAAGAGAGCGGCATCCACGAGTTCAATGGAAACAGCGAATATGACAAGTGGCTGTTCGTCTACGATGCAAAGCTGGAACAGGCCGCGGCCACACTAGGCGGTTCGGCTGATGGCGGGATTGCGGTGGCCTCACCACGCGCCGGCGGGGATAACGGAGGAGCCACGCCCTCCGGCAGTCCAGTTCCAGGTGGAGGCGCGGTTCCCACTGTGACTCCCAATTCCAATCCGAATACAGCTCCTACGCCGCCGCTCTAAGTGGAAGTTCCTCCGATTCGGTTTCAAAGCAAAAGCCTCGCGCCAACGCGAGGCTCTGGTTTGAAATTTGCGAGATGGTTCTAAACGTTGAAGGATGATCCGCAGCCGCAGGTGCTCTTGACGTTCGGGTTTTCGAACTTGAAGCCTGCTGCTTCCAGCGTTTCCACGTAATCCACGGTGCAACCGTTCAGGTACATCACGGAGGTTGCGTCCACAAACACCTTCAGATCGTCAAAGTTGAAGACTTTGTCCATCACTCCGGGCGCGTTCTCAAAAGACATGGAGTACGAGAATCCGGAGCAACCGCCTCCTACAACGCCAATGCGCAGTCCCGCAGGCGCCGGATCCTGCTGCTTCATGATCTCCTTGACTTTGGAAACCGCCGTCGAAGTCAGGCTGATGGGCGTCTTCGGCGTGGTTTCGACATTGGGAGTTGTTGTGGAAGCCATTCAAAATCTCCTTCACAATCGGGTCTTTGGAATCAAGACCATTATAGTACAGATTCACTCACGAACACCAGTTAGATGAGGGAGAGGGGAGCAAGGTCGCAGCGCGACCTATGAAAGCACAAAAAATCCTGCCGAACGCCTGCGAAACGGGGACTATAATTCAAGATTGAGGTTCCACATACCCCCGGCCGCAACCCTTGTGCGGCGTCGCGTAGGCGGGACCGCTTCCAAGCCGATTTGAGGTGGTGTTCTATGATTCAGGCACTGCTAATCCTTTGGGGCGGTTTGACACTGGTTCTGGTCCTGCTGCTCATCTATCGCGGTACCCTCACCATGCACGAAGACGATCAGCTTTTCCTTGACAGTGCTGAAGCCCACATGGAAAAGGAACAACAACAATTGATTACCCAGATGAACAAGATCACCGTTTGGGTGCGCGTCCTGGGCACATGTTCCGTGGTGCTCATCATGCTGATTGGAGGAATTTTCCTCTCCACCAACCTTACGCGATAAACGCGGAATCGCGCCTGGCGCCTGCGTAAGACCCAAAATCAGCAGGCGCCAAGGCCAGGCCACCTCGACCTGCGCGGCGCACTGGCGCAAGGAACTGCTGGGCTGTAGCAAACAGGGTTTCTCCGCGTCGCCACGCCATTGTTACGCCACGGCATCCCCACTCTCGGCAAAAGCATCTTTCAGATAAGCGCCTGTTACAGTTTGTACGGCGGCATCCAGCCCGGTTCCGGCCAAGCGACAGACTTCAGCACAGGAGATTGAAGATCGCATCAGTGAGGGTCTGTCCGGATTGCAGTAGATACATCGCCATACGATATTGGCAGTTAACGCGGTGATGGCCGGAGCAATTGCAGGTTCTTCGTTGCAGCCACAAACAAACAGTGCCGGCAGGAACTTGTATCTTTTGGGTCATAGTTGAGTCAGTTTGGTTTGCCGGCTTTTGTGACCGATAAGGAGCAGCTTCCTCAATGCCAGAGGAGGAACGCAATCTGATGCATGCACCAGAACCAAACAATGACAAAAATACGGTGACTCAACCGAGCAGCCCTGCATGCGTTTATTCAGTTGAGACCCTGATGGCACTCCAAAAAATGCTGGAAAACGGGATTCCTCAACCAGGAGAGCGTCTGCCCCGCCCATCTCCGCGGCCTCCCGCGTTGGAGAGTAACTCTCAACATACCGGACGTCTTTTGTTCGTTCAGCCGGTCACGGAACCGCGGACAACGTGGAAAGAGTATGTGCGGCGTGTGTTCATGAAACTGCGAAGAACGGAAGAAGAAGATAAAGGACACTCGGCGCAGCAGAATGGATGAGTTCCCTTCCCGCAGCCCTCTGAATTTCGCCACAAGGACCAGCGACGGTCGTCGATCCAGGAAGTCTGGCGATCAGTGTAAACTGTTGATGCTGGCCCATGCGAAAGTGGCGGAATTGGCAGACGCACCAGACTTAGGATCTGGCGGGTAAAACCGTGGGGGTTCGAGTCCCCCCTTTCGCACCAACAAGTTGCAGAGAATCGGATTTTTGGCTGTTCTCGCCTGTGCCCAATTTTGTGCCCACCTGAGAATTTTCCCCTGTGCCTAACATGTTGATATTTGTTGAACCCAATTGAGCAAAGGCCCGTTCGATTGCGTCCGCCTGTGGGTGGACATACCTCTGAGTAATCGTGATTGAGCTGTGCCCCGCGATCCTCGCCAGGGTGAACACGTCCGCGCCTGCCTGTGCAATCTGGGTTAGCGCCGTGTGCCTGAGCACGTAGGGCTCGAACGGTTTCAATTCTCTGCCCCTGTTCTTTTTGGCTTTCGCGTTCGCCGCCTCGATTGCTTTCTGCGAACGTCAATTTGCCAGTAGTTTGCAGTTGTCGCTCTGCCGCCCCGATGTCTATAACTCCACATTTCGGCATTTTCTCGCTGTTCTTATCCGAAATCATTAGGCAAGTTTGTAGTGTTCTCTTGAGCACTCGCCTGCTGCGATGAGGCGGACTGATTGAATGCGAGAATCCTGCCTACAGTTTTCAGCAGTCTTTCTGGATCATCGGGAGACGCATGGAAATCGCTCTCGACTCTCGACTCGCCAACCCGTTCTAAGGACAAAATCGGAGCTGAGCAATTCTTTCGGAAGATGCGGATCATCTCTCGTTTGTCTTTAGTGGGGATTGAATGGCCCAGGACGAAAAGATCAAAACCGGAACCGTTGCAGTGCTCTAGCGCCTCCGTGAACCCGAGGGCACTAGTGACCGCGTACCCCGCCATTTCCAGAAGCATTCGACGGGTTGCGAGTAAATTCGCGTCATACGAAACAGAAAGTATGCGCGTGGACATGGCACAAGCCTCCAATTTCGAGTGAGTAGAATGTCAAATATCCCTGATTCAGTAGCCCAAATCAGAACGGTATTTTACGCGTTTTCAGATACTTATCCAAGCACCTGAAAGTTACAAATCCTGAAACAGCGTGCTCAGGGAAACGTTAAGACCTTTCGCAAGAAACTCGATTCGACGCAGACAAGGTTCCTGCTTCCCATTTTCCACCAGTGAAATATACGGCTGGTCAACTCCTACTTTTTCAGCCAAAGCCATTTGGCTGATTCCCCGCTCCTCGCGCAGTGCCCGCACTCGATCACCGAAACGCTCACAGATATCTCTAGACATGCATTGAGAGTGAGGCTTATCATCTGGTGACGCTATTGGGTATACCACATAACGCAACGAGAGAACCTATGGATGCAACAGCTTGGAACCCGCCCTCAAAAGCACGCCTTTACGAGTCTCTGTACAGACTGAACCGGGGATTTGAAATCTCTCTCCTCAGTCTCGAACAACTTGAGCAGCTCGGAATTTTTGAAGCAGAGGAAATGCGAGCCCTCAAGACTGCCCTGGAACACACCCGAGCCCAAACAAACGAGGAAATCACTGAGGCGTTACAGCAGTATGAGAGTGAACAAGCGGTACATTTTGACCAGATTGAACGGGAACGGGAAAAACGTTTCAAGGACCCTGATGACGTGTTCTTTGCGGCAGCAGATCGCAAAAAGGAAATCAGAGAGCAAATCAAAGAACTACAAAAGGGACTGAATCGCCAGAAAACACGCAAGACGAGAAAGCGCCGCTAACATCCAAGCACCCAAAAACCACCATAAGGGTTAGCGGAAATACCCTTTTCGCATCCAAAAAATTCAGAATTTTTCAATCAGGACACGCGACCATGCCCCCGAATTGTGAAGGGGGCCGGGGGGTGTCCTGCCGCCCGGCTCGCTTTGGGTCCCATAGGAAAGCATGCTTTCACGTTGATAATGCGTTGATCTGAACGCGAATGACGTGCTGATACGCAAGAATCCTGCCCGGTCTCTCAGCGGGGAGAACGTGCCAAAACCTGACGTTTTCTGATTCAGAAACAGCCCCGAGAAGCAATGACATCGTGACGCAACTTGGCAGTTGCGCATAAGTCTGTTTCGGCATCTCTTGTTGGGATGGCAGAATCCGCCCCCCCCGGCGCTACGAGACATTGATCCGGGAATCGAGAAGACTAAGGGCGCACAATGGGTACCTGAGAAAGAGACTTGAGCACCTGGGAAAGAGATTCGATGAATTGAGAGCGGCACACCAGCGCATAACGCTGAGACTCCAAAGAACTGTGTCCAATTTTGTGCCTACCACCAAATCAGACAAACAGTGACGGAGCGATACAGCCCTTTGCGGCCACCCGCATAAATATTGGCTTGTATCACTCCGTCTCGTTTCGTACCACTTGCGCTAAGTTGTTGATTTTGTGTTCACTGCGAACTTAGGATCTGGCGGGTAAAACCGTGAGGGTTCGAGTCCCTCCTTTCGCACCAGTACTCCTCAGATCCCTCGACTTTGCTCGGGATTTCGCCAGCAGGCTCCCGCTCTCGCTCACGCCTGCTGAACGGCTCAACTTAGGATCTGGCGGGTAAAACCGTGAGCGTTCGAGTCCCTCCTTTCGCACAAATCATTTCTGTTCTGGGTCCCGTTCTGGGCTGCGCGCGTGTGTCATCGCTCAGCCCGGATCCAACACAGGCGTGTGCGGTCTCATCGCAGCCAAGCCCGTAAAGTAACTTCTCTTCGCCCGCGACGCGCCCCGTCACCCGGATGAAACTTCGAGTGACGTCTTTATCAGCACATTCTGGATGTTGGCCGGAACATCCAGAACCAATTGCTACCTGCTTCAGTTGTTGGGCAATTAGCAGTCGATCAATTCCCATTTTGGAACTAAGTTCATCTTTAAGTTGAACTGTAACTGCATACCCACCGATTCTAATGCGTTCTTTTTTGTTTAGTGGATCAATGCAAGTGCATTGATAGTTGTGCTTCAGAGTTGCGTAGACCAATATTCAATTTCCAACAGCGTTCCGCGCGTGTTACGGGAGCTTTTTTATTGATTTCTAAAAACAAATTAATGATACTTTTGTTCCCGTTCTTTTAAGACCGAGTGTTACCGGTGCAATGCTGGTGAGACACTCCGGATTGGTTACTCGTGACGGAAAAACTCAAACCGGTAGCTCTAGTCAGCATGCCGTCCTTGTCTGCGCGGCATCCTTCATTTCAACTTGCCCTGCTCAAGCCGCTTCTGGAAGAGGCAGGCATTCCGGCGCAGCAGTTTTCTCTTTTCATGTACCTGGGCACGCAGGTGGGGTGGCGCCTGGCAGAAACTCTGGCGGATGTGTGGCCCTGCCTGGTGGGTGAGTGGATATGGTCAAAGAGCGCTTTTGGCGAACAAGCCAATACTGAAGACGATAATTTCTTCGCGGCCTATGCGGGGTTGTTTGAGACCATTTGCGATCGTGCCGGCTGCACACTTGAAGATATTCGGAAGCTGAGGGATGTGGGCGCTCCTGAATTCATTGATTTCTGTATCAACGCAGTGGACTGGAGCCGCTTTGGCCTGATCGGATTCACCGTGGTTTTCCAACAACTGGTGGGAAGCCTGGCACTGGCGCGCGCCTTGAAGCAACGCTATCCAAACATTCCCATCATCATGGGCGGAGCCAGCCTGGAAGATGATATTGCTGATCAGATCATACGGAACTGTCCGCAGATTGATTACGTTCACTGTGGGGACGCCGAGATTTCCTTTCCTGAAATGATCCGGCGGCTTTATGGCGGGCGGAGCATGGAAGGGCTGCCGGGGATCATGTGGCGCGATGCCCAGGGCTCAATCCGCTACGCCGGACGCGCGCCCAACTTCATGGACATGAACCGGACTCCGCTGCCTGATTTCGATGAATATTTTTACGCGCGGCAGGCCAGCGGCTACGAACAGTCTGACTCGGTGCAGGAGCTGCTGGTGCCTTTTGAAGCGGCGCGCGGCTGCTGGTGGGGAGAGAAAAACCACTGCACCTTCTGCGGACTGAATCGCTCCGGCATGGAATTTCGCGCCAAAGACCCTGACAAGGTGCTGGAACAGTTGGAAGCTTTGTCGCGGCGCTACGGCCAGTTCTACTTCAATGCCATTGACAACATCATGGCGCCGGAATATGTGGAGAAGTTGTTCGGCCGTTTGGCTGCTGCGAACAGTGACCTGTGCATTCATTACGAGATCAGGCCGAACTTTTCCCGTTCACAATTGGGGCGGCTGCGGCGGAGCGGCATGTTTTCTGTGCAGCCCGGCATCGAGAGCCTTTCCACCAACATTTTGAAAATCATGCGCAAGCACTCCACGGGAATGCGCAATGTGGAGCTGATCAAGTGGTGCACCTATTACGGCATCAACGCCCTTTATAACATCCTGTGCCGTTTCCCGGGCGAGACTGAAGAAGACTATCGCTTGCAGTGCGAGATCGCATCAAAGATCACGCACCTGCAACCGCCTTACGCCATTGTAAAAGCGCGAGCTGATCGCGGATCACCCATGTATACGGAACCGGAGACGCAGTCTATCTCCGGCCTGGTACCCGCCAGGTGCTATCAATACATCTTTCCTAAAAGCTTTGACCTGCGCCGGATCTCGTATTACTTCGACCACCAGATGGCCAACACCGTAGATGACAACGTTTACGAAGAGCTTTTTGGCCGTGTGGGAGCGTGGCAGGAAGGATGGAACAGCGCCAACCGCCCGTTCTTAAAGTATCGAAAGGCGTGGCACAACATTGCCATCTTTGACGGACGCCAGCCTGAAGTCCTTTCTTACAGCTACCATGACGACGCGGCCGCGCTGTATGAATACTGTGGTGAAGCGCGGACGCCCAGAGACATCAGCGCAAACTTTGGCAACGATGCCTGGATTCAGGATGCTCTCAAAGATTTTGTCAGCAAAGACTTGATGCTGGCGCTTGATGGACGCTACCTGAGCCTTGCGCTTCCGGAGAACCGCTATTTCGATTTGACTGACAGGCCGGAGCGCCAGAGTAAACATGTCGCTCCGGAGCCAAGTGCAGAACTAATTGCAAGGTGAGCAAGTTGCACAAAGACATGAAATCGGTGCTGGCTTCCCTTCCGCCGTCTTATCAGGCAGACCGCGCTGAACTGCTCAAGCTGATGCTGAGCAAAGGTATACTGCGCAGCTCACCTGACCGGCCCATCTATTCCCCTGACGGCAAGTCTGGCCGCTGGATGATTCATTCACTGGGAGTGACTTTGGAGGCGAGAGGCGCCGAACTGGCAGCGCGCTGTTTGCTACCACTGCTGGAAAGATTTGACGGCCGTCAGCTTGCAACCTATGGATTGATCGGCGTTCCCCTGGTTCAGTCATGCATATTGCAATCAAAGGGACGTTATCGCGGCCTGCTGATCCGCAAGGAAGCCAAGCCACACGGCTCTATGCGCGTAATCGAAGGCGAAATTGATCCGGACGAGCCAGTGATTGTAGTGGATGATTCCATTGTCTCCGGGCGTACGTTCTTTGAGGCAGTCATGCGCTTGCAGGGAGCCGGATTGCGCGTGGAAGGCGGAGCGTTCCTGGTCCGTTTCGGCTGGCCATTTGGAGTTTCTGACGCGCAGGAGCGCGGCTTCCACATTGAAACAGTTTTTGACCTGCATGAAGATTTCATGGCGAACATGGAAGGAGAGGAAAAGCCGGTCTACAACCCTTCCAAAGCTTTCCCTGAAATTTCATGGAGTAACAAGCGCGCCCCGGAGGGAATGCATCCGGCTCACCTTGCGCGGCTTGGCTTAACGGAATATCTCACCACGGGCAAGTTGCCGTTGCCGCCAGAGCGTCTCAATCAAAACTACGACGCAAGCGGCGGCGCATGGGTGAGCATGCGTTCGAAGGCCAACATTTATCAGCGCCATGCTCGCGACGGCTTCTGGAATTTTCCTGCCGAAGAGCAGTATTCCGCGCCGGAAGCCGTGCTTCGAGCCGCGCTGCTCACGGCACATAAACTTCCTGACGGCAATGCAGCCCACGCACTTGTGGATGGCAGCCATATCGCTGTGACATTCTTCTCTGAACTTGAAGAGTGCACCGTGGGCGAGTTGGACAATGACCACGACGGAATTGTTGTGGGCAGCCGCGAGCGTCCAGGCGTGATGGGCGGAGCGTTGCCCCGAATGCCCGGTATCGGGCGCGAGTTCCGGCTGTTCCGCCATGCACGGTTTACCAACGGCAAGCTGCTGCCCTGGGAACCATACGTAATTCATCGCCATGGAGTCATGAAGTACATAGAACCGGGCGCGCCCTGGCAACATACGGGAGTTCCAGCGCCTGCGACGCCTCCAGCATGGCAGGACCGTGCAGTATGCGAACCCATCGTGCGCAGAGCCCGTGATCTGGCACTGCATGAAGCTTTGAGCCTGCCGGAATCCGCGCCGCCTCTGCGGAGAGATGATCTGCCGCAAGGGATGAACCTCCTTTTCGTTACGGTTTACGTGTGGGGCCGGCTTCGCGGCTGTGCCGGTCTGGCGGCTGAAGAGATGGCTGAGCCGGATGACGACTTGCGGCGTCTGGTGAAGACCGCACTGACAGATGAAAGATTCAGTGGAGCCGGCGGCAATTCGGCAGAGGCAATCGCGGTGAGCGTCAGCTTTTTGCACAATCGGGCAACGCTGGAAGATGCGCCGCCGGAAGAGATTGTGAAGTATGTGGTTCATGGCCGGCAAGCTTTGCAGGTGAGCCAGCGAGACCGTTCAGGGCTTGTGCTGCCTTTCTGGGCAGCGATGCACAGCCTTACGCCGGAGGAATACGCGCTGGAGGTGATTGACAAAGCCGGAATCACGCGCCCGCCCTACCATTGGCACAGGTTTGATTGCGGCACATGGCTGGCAGAAGAAGATGGCGTCGGGCAGCTTGAGGGAGCGTTCAAGCCACTTCCAGTGCCTGAAGATGAGGACAAGCTCCTGCAGGAGCTGGCGGGACTCTATTCAAATTACCTGCTCCGCCATCATCGAGAAGATGGAACTTTCTACGAAAGCTACGAACCCTTCCGCAACCGTTTGCTCGCAGGCGGGCACCTGCCTCGCCTGGCTCACGGCGGCTGGGTGCTGGCACGTTCAGCACGAGCGTTTTCTGATCCACTGTTGCATACCGCGGCGGACCGCACGCTGAACCGGCTGTTGCGTTGTGTGAAGCTCAAAGAAGACGGCATTTGGCTGGAAATGGGCGAGAATACGCCGTCAGCATCTGAAATTGCATTTCTTGTGCTGGGCCTCTGCGAACTGCCGAAGGGAGACTACCGGCGTCCGCAGGCGCGTGGACTGGGCGATGTATTGTGGTCATCCATTGACGGCCATGGCCGAATCGCGACGCACTCTACGCCTGAGAAGGTGGACGACATCTTTCAGGATTATTTTCCTAGCCAGGTTTTACTCGCGCTGGCTGCTGCGGTGCGAGAAGGATTGACGGAAACCGATGACGCTCGTCTGGAGCGCGCCTTCCGCTATTATCGCCATCGTTTCCGCTATCAGCGCAATTTCGGCCAGGTGAGCTGGCTGATGCAGGCGGTGAGCGCGTGGTGGCGTCTGCGGCGCGAGATGGAATTCGCCGAGCTGCTCTTTGAAATTGGCGACTGGATACTGGAACATCAGCAGGAAAAAACAGGCGGATTTTTAAGTGATGACCAGCCTGACGCTCCGGGCTACACCTCCGCTCTTTATCTGGAAGGGATCAGCGCTGCGGTGCCTGTAGCAAGAGAGATTGACCCAGAGCGGCATGATCGTTATTGGGCCGCTTATATCCGGGGCTTGAAATTTTTGCATGGAATCACGATTCAGCAAGGACACGCGGCAATATTGCCGAATACGGACTACGCCATTGGCGGCTTGCGCATGTGTCTGGATAGCAGTTTTGTTCGAATTGATTTTGTTCAGCACGGATTGTCGTGCGTGCTTGAATTCTTTACTTCTTCTGCAGCCTCCGGGGCGGCCCGGAGATCAACCGTGGATGCCGTGCAATCCACCGCCGTCTAACCAACTTTTTGCAAGGAGATTGCAATGAATGATACGAAACGGCCCCAAGTGGCCCCGGAAATCGTAGAAAGATCTGAAGCCAAGAGCGCAACGGCGGTGGAAGCTCCCGACCGCCGAAGCGAAGAGCAGGTCCGCCAGCCGCTGCCCAAACCGGTAGCGCGTCCCATTGTAGAAGTGGTTGCCGAGATCAGACAGGACGCAGCCACAACGGAACAAATACGTCAGCCTCTACCCAAGCCTGTGGCGCGCCCCATTGTAGAAGTGGTGGCAGAAATCCGCCAGGATGCGGCCAGCAAAGAACCTGTCCGCCAACCGCTGCCCAAGCCAGTAGCACGGCCCATTGTGGAAGTGGTGGGCGAGATTCGCCAGGATGCCGTGAGCACTGAGCAAGTGCGACAGCCGCTACCCAAACCGATGGCACGGCCCATTGTG
>DATFDA010000072.1:0-4339 GCA_035252525.1 Candidatus Angelobacter sp.
GGCGTTTGCCGTTTTCTGTTTCAAAGTCTCCAGCGTCAGTGTTGATGCAATACTCGGCGTCAATCCAGTCACGATGGTTCTTGAGCAGCCACTGGACGCCGTTGGACTCTCCGCCTTCCTCGTCCGCGGTCAGGGCCAGAATGAGATCTCTGTCAGGCACAAAGCCTTCCTGCTTCAGACGAATGAAGTTGGTTACCAGAATGGCGTCGCCCTGCTTGATGTCGCTCGTTCCCCGACCGTAAAAGTAGCCGTCGATCTCATTGAACTTGAACGGATCAAGATTGGGTGACCAGTCCTGCTCAAGGGCCTGCACCACGTCGAGGTGTCCGATGAAGAGAACAGGCTTGGCCTTGCCGCTGCCATGAAGCCTGGCCACCACGTTGTACTTATTTGGCAGCGGTCCGCCGAGCCGCAGATCGTCACCGCTGAATCCGGCTTTTGCGAGTCGCGCAGCGACTGCCTGCGCGGCAGTGGTGACATTGCCTGCGGGAGTATCCGTGGTGTTGATCTCAATCAACTGTTGGAAGATGTCGTGCGCCAGTTGATGGTACGGCGGCATCGCCGATTGCTGTGCGTCGCTTATTGCCAAACTCGAAGAAACAAATAACAGAAGGCAGAGTCGCGTGAGTTTCATCCGTGTGATCACCAGAATTGCTGAGATATGAACGGGCAATTATACGGGTTCGTCCCAGGCAGGCAGCAGAGTTGCCTGATAACCAAAAAGCTGATGGAAGCCGGATCAGAGGAAACTAAGAGAAGGAAGTGATCTGGCTAATTATCCCAGATGCAAACTGTCGATCATCTTCTGGTAAACTGGCTGTAGTTTGTTGAAATCCCGTTCCGGTGCAACGAACACCAGATAAGTGATGCCGCCACGCGGGTTCGGAACCACAACCAGCCAGTCGCGCTCGGCGGAAGGTTTGCCGTTCTCCTGGATCGGAGAATTTCCACGCAGGAACATGCTGCGCCCCTGTGTCCCATTCACATCAATGCTGGTGGCATTGCCTTCCGCCTGCAGGCCGGGATTATCATTTTCCATGCTTTGCAAGACTTGCTTTGCCGCCTGATCCAGGTCCGCGCTGGCCTGCTGTGTCCCGATCACTACACCATAGGCAATTCCACCCTGCCCGGCGCCTTCCGGCGGCGCGATCACGGCTGAGTTCTGGTCGCCGCCAGTCTGCCAGTTGTCGGGGTAAGAAATGGTGAGCCCGGGTTGCTGAAACTGCTTGAAATTGTTGCTTGGCTGCACCTGGCTGTAGGAAACGTTGGCCAGACCGCCGCCGGCTCCCTGCGACTGTGGGTTCCCGTTGGGCGCATTTTGCCCCTGGTTGGCTGCTGAGCCGGAAGGAGCGGAAGCGCCGCTGGCTGGCAGAGCGCCGTTTTTCTGGTTCTGCTGCGCCCATGTACCTTGCTTGGCTCCGGCATCAATCTCCTTCGCGGTGTAGGCCTTCATGCCATTAGCATCTTTTTTTGCGGTGGCGAATTCGCTGCTGCTGCCCAGATAGTTCTTGGGCGGCCAGTTCTGAATTTCCTTCTGAATTGCGGCTTCGCGGTTGCCCGGATTCGGGTGATCGCTGAGGAACTGCGGGCCGCCGTTGCCGTACTTCTTTTCCAGCGTGGTGAAGAAGTCAGCCATGTCTTTGGGGTTATAACCCGCTTTGTACATGATGATGGCGCCTACAGCATCAGCCTGCGCTTCGTCGCCGCGCGAGTACTTCATCAGCAGGCTGCCCGCGCCAAACTGAATACCCATTCTGGCCAGATTGCCCGCTGTGCTTCCCCCCAGGACAGCTCCGGCAAGTCCTGCGATGATTTGCGCCACTGCCTGTTTCGGGGCCTGCTTGGCCGAGTGCTGCATATACACGTGCGACATCTCGTGCGCCATCACGCCGGCCAATTGGCCTTCATTCGCCGCCGCCTGAATGGTAGCGAGATTGATGAAGATGGGGCCGCCGGGCAGGGCAAAGGCGTTAATGTCCGCCGCCGGGATCACGTGAAACTGGTAAGGCCAGGAACGGTCCTGCGGGATCACGCCCTCCAGTTTTTTGCCCAGTTGCTGCACGTACTGCGTCACCGGATTGGAGTCGGGCAATACCGGCATTTGCTTATAAACTTCGCCCACAGCCTGCAGCCCAAGCTGCTCCTGCTGTTGCTTGTTCATGCCCGGACTCCCCGGGTCGGGCAGTACAGGTTCTGATGTAGCTGCCACCATGTCGAGTGGCAGAACCATCAGCAAAGTCAGGACAATGGCCAGGGCCTTAGCGGAGAGAGTACGCAGATTCATACTAGTTCCTTAGATGCCGTTTAGCGGAATCATGCTCTGTGCGAGCGACCACAGGGACCCCTGCTGCCGGAAGGGCAGCAATCCTCAAAATTATAGAAGATGGCACCGCTGAGGCGCTCGCGAGGCAATGCTCTCAACATGAACCCGAATTTTGCTTTCTGGTTTCGTGTTTGTAGTTGCTCGTGTCATACATGCCGGCTCTTATGCTCATGAGCCCGCACCTCCCGAGCGGACAAGGATGTACTCTGAATGTAAAATGGCGGCATGACGGAACGAATGGGATCACAAACGCTGGAGACGCTGAGCCGGGTTGGCATCTTTGCGGATCTCTCTCCCACGGAACTTAAATTCCTGGCGGAGCGAGCCATTCCGCGCGAATATTCTCCCGGCGAGTTGATTTTCACTGAAGGCGAGATGTGCGCCGGGTTGTTCGTGGTGGAGAAAGGGCACGTACGCATTTTCAAAAGTGCTCCCAGCGGTCGTGAGCAGGTGTTGGCCGTGGATGGTCCAGGCAGCTCGATTGCGGAGCTCCCGGTTTTCGATGGCGGCAACTATCCGGCTTCCACATCGGCAGTTGATCACGCTCGAGTTTATTTCATCAGCAAACAGGATTTTTACTCCTTGTGCCTGGTGCATCCCAAGGTCGCGCTCAAAGTGCTTAAGGTTGTAGGCGGCCGGTTGCGCAGGCTGGTGGGCATTATTGAAGAGCTTTCGTTTACCTCCGTCCGTTCGCGTCTCATCGCTTCGTTGCTGCGCATGGCGGAACAAGGGAAGAAAACTGCCGCCGGGGTTGAAGTGCAGCTTCCGTCCAGTAACCAGGAACTGGCTTCACAGATTGGCACCGTGCGCGAGCTTGTCTCGCGCAATCTGAGCCGCCTCCAGGCTGAAGGGCTGATCTCAATGGAAGGCAAGACCGTGATGCTCCGCGATGTGCGCAAGCTTCAGGCCGAACTGGATTCCGGCGAATAAAAATCAAGTGTGACAGAAGTCATAGTCGCCGCTTTCAGGCGCGATTAGTCTCTATTCAGGATTTCATGGAGGCTCTTCCGCATGGCTCTTTCGGCAACTCAAACCGTCCGCCAACTGGCGACAGAAATTCCCAACGCAACCCGCATTTTCGAAAAGCTCGGCATTGACTATTGCTGCGGCGGGGGCAAATCACTTGAAGCCGCGTGCGTGCAGGCCAGGATTCCCGTGACCGACGTGCTGCGGACATTGGAGGAAGGTTCCGCTCCAGTGCAGGGAGCGGCGCTGCCGGATTTCAGCCAGTCGCCGCTGCATGAACTGGCCTCATACATTGTCGCCAGGCACCACGGTTACGTGAAGCAGGAGATCCCCCGGCTGGAGAAGCTTCTGGTCAAGGTGGTCTCTGTGCATGGCCGCAACCATACTGAACTGATTGCGATTCAAAAAGTGTTTGCCGCCCTGGGTGCTGAACTTACTTCGCACATGATGAAAGAAGAAATGGTCCTGTTTCCCTACATCGCGCAAATGGAAAAAGCGCACGAATCGGGCAAGGTCCCGCCTCGCGCTCCCTTTGGGACTGTCGGCAATCCTGTGCACATGATGGAGTTGGAACATGAGTCTTCCGGCAATGCGCTCAAGGAGCTGTGCTCCCTGACCAGCAATTACACTCCGCCGCAGGATGCATGCTTCAGCTACAACACTTTATTCGCAGCGCTCAAGGACTTTGAGACTGACTTGCACCAGCATATCCATCTCGAGAACAACATTTTGTTCCCTCGCGCCATTGCCCTGGAACAGCAAGCAGCCTGACCGCTCAGGCTGGGGCGGCCCCGCCACTTTTGCGGGTGGCGGGGCCGGTTGTGCCCTGAACAGGCTTATCGTGCTACGCTTACAAGCAAGCCCTGAAATAGATTACCTCCCAGGACGTTTTTCATGGCCCTCCAGATATCACGTTCCATCCTGCCTTTGGGCTGGCGACCCAGGTTCGGCCCTTATTCATTAGCCGTAGTGACCGTGCTCCTCGGGCTTCTGCTGCGTTTCCTGATCGATCCCTGGCTCGGGGACCAGATGCCTTACATCACCTTCCTG
>DATFDA010000073.1:0-2648 GCA_035252525.1 Candidatus Angelobacter sp.
TTCTGATCTATAACTCAAATAAAAGCGGCATGACAACGCGCCTCATCTCCATATCGCACGCTTGATGGTGCAATCATCCGCCTAGCGCTTGCCATTCTGCTGATGAACAGGTTGCTGTCCTGCCACAGGCAATGAAAACCCTCGCGCCGCAATTCCCGGCAACGTTACGGGCAGCTTTCCGCGCGGCTGCAACTCTCCAAACAGCACTTTCACGGCGCTCAGTTCAGATGAGGAAACGCTGGAGAAGGTGCAGATGTAGTTCTCGATTGCCGGAAAGCTGGTAGCGATATATGGGTTTCCCATGGCCACAACCACCGTCTTGGGAGCGGCCAGTTCCAATACCTGCTTCAGCAGTTCAGAGCTTGCACCCTCCACGCCAACGCTGTTGACCAACTGGCCATCTACCATCACCTGCTTGCCTGAAACCGGCGACAAATAAACAGCCACCATCACCTTGCCGGCATCTTTTACTGCCTGCAAAATGGGACCGGCCAGCGGGAATGCGAGGTTAGGATCGACATAAAAAACCGTCGCATCGGCGCGTCTGGCCCGCACTGCGTTTTCAAATCCACGCCCCGGACCAGAATGAGCGTTGTCACTCATAATGATGGTCACAACCTGGGCGCTGGGCGGCACAGGCACATGAGCATAAGCGCCCTGAGCCGGCGGCGGAGGAAGAAGTTTGGTCAGCGGCAGCACCTTGCCGTTATCGCGCACCAGGGTTACGGCCTCATCCGCCACCTGCTGTGCAAACTCCATATCAGACTGTTTGCTCACCAGATAGGGGACTTGCTCAATATCAACCAGACGTGCCTTATCCAGGCCCACTGAAGCCTTCATCTCCAGGATGCGGCGGACGGATTCATCAATGCGCGACTCAGGAATTTCGCCGCTGTGCACGGCGTCCATCACGCCGTGGAAAGCGCCATCAAGGTCGCTGGGCAGCAGAAGAAAATCGTCACCAGCCTTGATTGCATCCACGGCCGCCCGTCCGGCAGGATTGCCTGCGCTCGGAGGATAAAGGTTGGTAAGACCCTGCATATCCATCGCGTCCGTCACCACAACTCCTTTGAACCCAAGCTGGTTCCGCAGCAGCCCGTTTACCACCTTGCCGGATGTGGTTGCCACTTTGTTTGCATCCGGCTCCAGCGCCGGGACGCTCACGTGGGCCACCATCACCGCATCAGTTCCCGCGGCAATGGCCTGTTTGAACGGCGGCAGCTCAACGCTTTGCAGCCGCGCCATGTCAGCCGTGACGCGAGGCACGTTGAGGTGCGAATCCGTGCCCGTGTCGCCGTGGCCGGGGAAATGTTTTGCCGTGGTCAGCATCCCATGGGAGCGGGCGCCACGGATGAACGCCGCCACAAACTCTCCCACAGTGGCGGGATCTTCCCCGTAAGACCGCGTGTTGATGATGGGATTCTGCGGATTGATGTTTACGTCCGCAATTGGATAGTAATCCCAGTTGATTCCCACCGCTCTCGACTCTTCCGCCACAATCGCGCCAAAACGTTCCGCATTGGCGGGGTTGCCGGTTGCGGCAAAGGCCATGGCGTCAGGGAAGGCAGGCACTTCATTCATGCGCATGGCCAGTCCGCGCTCAAAATCGGCTGAGATCAGCAAGGGCAGCTTGGAATCTCGCTGCAACTGGTTGGCCATCATGGCAGCTTCCAGCGGAGCATTCTTGAGCAGGAACGGACCATCCACCCGCACGGTGAGCAGTACAGTGCCCAGATGATATTCCTGCATCTGCGCGCGAAACTGCTGGTAGGGATCGCCGGAAAAATTCTCGAAATCCATGTAATAGCGCACGCCAAACATCTGGCCCACTTTTTCTTCCAGCGAAAGTTTCTTGAGCGTCTGCTCCGCCCAGTGGCGGCCATCTTTGGTGAGTTCCACCGGAGCTGCTTTAGCGTAGTGTTCACCTGCCGTTGCCGGCGGAGCGCAAAGGATTGCAATCAGAACGCACACCAGGGCTGTGCGGAATGGAAACATGCTTAAGAAGATATCAGAAGCTCTCGAAAACGCCCGAGTGACATAAGTGAAACGATTTCAGCAAACGAATTTTTGAGTACAGGTGAAATGATTACTTTCCGCGGAACACTAAGTAACAGAATCAGGTTCTGGCCTTCTTGATCGGCCATGCCCGGGGAAATCCAAATCTGAGCCGCGCTCGTAATCATAACGGACCAGCGGACGTGCCGTATGAATTCCGAGTCTGTTTCTGTCCGGCCCGCATGAGTTCTAGGAAGAATGAGCTCGTAAAAAGATCGCCTCTTAAGAAAATAGTTGGTCTCAGGTCCCCAATTTGTAGAAGGGCGAGAGTAGTGACTGCTTTTTCAAAGATTCTCCGAAACCTCATCGCCGCCGCCGAATCTATATTTAGTTGTTCAGAAGGGAAGCGCCGTATGTTTTGCTCCAGAAGCCGCCGCACTCCACGCCAGCAGGTGAATGAATACGCGACGCAAAATGATTTTCAAAACATATTTTCTGAAGACATGGCCGGGCTGCATTTGCTTGCATACCTGTTGACAGCAGATTCAGAGATGGCGGAGCAGGTTTTTGTGGCTGGCCTGGAAGACAGCATCCACGGCAATCCCGTGTTCCGGCAGTGGGCCCGCTCATGGAGCCAGCGGGCAATCATCAAG
>DATFDA010000074.1:0-5963 GCA_035252525.1 Candidatus Angelobacter sp.
AGATTCCTCCCGGGACGCTGTACATGCTGATTCTTCGCGTGCTTTTGCGCGGAGGAGAATTGCACGGATTTGAAATTGCCAAGGCCATTGAGACCCTTTCTGCAGACATCCTTCGGGTGGAAGAAGGGTCGCTTTATCCGGCGCTACAGCGCATGCTGATCAAAGGCTGGGTGAAGGCGGAATGGGGCTTCACAGCGGAAAATCGCCGCGCCCGCTACTACCGGCTGACGGCGGCCGGGCGGAAACAACTGGAACAGGAGATTTCACGCTTTGATCGCGTGATAGGCGCAGTGAGCAGAGTAATTCAGACCGCGTGAGGAGTTGAGAATGCAAATAACGCAAAAGCTCGCTGAGTTCTTCCGGCGGTCGAGCAGGCTCTTCTCCCGTCGCGAAGCCTTTGATCGCGAAATGGAAGAAGAGATGAGCCTGCACCGTGAGCTGCGCGCGCGGGAAATCCGGGATGAAGGCGCAATTGACTCTGATGCCGCAAGCAACGCGGCCCAGAAAAAGTTCGGCAACACACTGCACGTGCGCGAAGAAATCCACCGCGCCTGGGGCTGGACTTGGATCGACGATCTGGCCCAGGACTTGCGATATTCCGTCCGCTTGCTGCGTAAGGCGCCTGGATTCACTCTGGTGGTGGTGGCTACGCTAGCCCTGGGAATCGGGGCCAACACAGCAATTTTCAGCGTCGTCAATGCCGTTCTGCTGCAAGCGTTGCCGTATGCCCATGCGGACCAACTGGTCAGCATCTTTGAAAGCAATCTGCGCGAAGGAGTAAAGGCGACCGGGTGCTCTTACCAGGATTTCAAGGAGCTGAGGGACAGCGGAGTGTTCGCTGATGTTGCGGGAGCACAACGCCATGACCTTACGCTTACAGACGCAGGCGATCCGGCAGTGGTTTCAACCGTGGTGGTCACACCGGAAATCTTTTCCCTGCTCAAGGTAGCGCCGCTCGCCGGGCGCTATTTGTTCCCCGACGATGGGAAACCCGGCGCGGCGCCGGTTGTGGTTTTGAGTGAAGGGCTGTGGCGCAACCGGTTCGGCGCGGATCCCACCATCATTGGGCGTTCCATTCATCTGGACCAGCAGGGCTATACGGTGGTCGGCATCATGCCTGCAGGATTCAGGGTCCCAGTTTTTGGAGCGCAACAGGAAATCTGGATTCCGCTGGCACAAGATCCGCTCTTTGGAAGCTGGATGCCAAGGCCGGGAGGTCACTGGCTTCGCGTGATAGGACGGCTTAGGCCTGGCACCACCCTGGCCAGCGTTCAGCCACAAACCAGCGCAGTGGCCCAGCAACTTGCGACTGAATTTCCTCAGCAAAATTCGGGTTGGGACATGAAGCTTGCCCCATTGCAAGCGGTGATTGTTGGCGACATCAAAACTCCTCTTCTCGTTCTGCTGGGCGCTGTGGGACTGGTGCTTTTACTGGCATGCGTCAATATTGCCAACCTGCTGCTTGCCCGCTCTACGTTTCGCACGCGAGAGGTAGCCTTGCGGCAGGCGTTCGGGGCGGGCCGCGCACGCATTGTGCGGCAATTTCTAACGGAGAGCGCGGTGCTGGGAGTGATCGGCGCGGCGCTTGGCGTAGCTATAGCCTATTTCAGCATGCATGCACTTGCTTCGTTGCTTCCCGCAGATGCTCCCGCTGCCAGACCATTGCAACTGGATGCTTCAGTACTCGGATTCTCACTGCTGCTTGCGCTGCTGGCAAGTCTGGGCTTTGGCTTGGCGCCGGCACTCTTTACTGCGCGCACCGATGTGCAGGCGAACCTGAAACAAGGCTCGGCACAGTCCGGCTCAGACCGCGGCCGCCTACGCCTGCGCAGTTTCCTCACCGGCGCTGAAATTGCCCTGGCCATGGTGATTGTTGTGGCTGCGGGACTGCTCGTACGCAGCCTGATCCGGATGACCGAGGTTGACCCGGGGTTTAATACACAGCATCTGCTTAAAGCTGAAGTCTCACTTCCGCGTTATCAGTACAAAACTCCACAGCAGTGGGCAGCTTTCTCTGATGCATTATTGCAACGTGTCCAGGCGCAGCCCGGCATGGAAAATACAGCCATGGCCGTCCCGCTGCCGATTGCCAACGGTTTTGTGAACCTCTCGTTTGTTCTTCCTGACCACGCTCCGCTCGCGTCGGGTGAGCCCAACAGCGCGAATTATGTCTCCGTGAGCCCGAAATATTTTGCTGTGATGGGCATTCCCCTGCTTCGAGGCCGCCTCTTTAGCGCGGATGATTCCATGTCATCGCCGCGAGTCGCACTCATCAGCGAGTCCTTCG
The DNA here is from genome assembly GCA_035252525.1 of Candidatus Angelobacter sp. Lineage (GTDB taxonomy): Bacteria > Acidobacteriota > Terriglobia > Terriglobales > Acidobacteriaceae > Angelobacter. The sequence goes on from DATFDA010000074.1 coordinate 2,288, forward strand.
CGCACCGGTACTTTCGCGACGAAAATCCTGTGGGGAAGAAAATCACTTTCGGATTTCCTCCGGACGGAAGCGTTACTCGTGAGATTGTGGGAGTTGTAGGCAACGTTCGCGATGTTGGCCTGGCTCAAGAGCCCGGCTTGATGATGTACGTTCCTTTTGCCCAGGCGCCATTCTGGGGCGGCGTGCTGGTGGTGAAAAGTACCCTGCCCACGTCAACAGTGGCAGGCTCAATTCACCAGGCGGTCGCCGCGATGGACAAGAACCTTCCCGTCACAGATATTGAAACCATGCCGAGCGTTCTTGAGCAATCAGTAGCACAGCCCCGTTTTCGCACGTGGCTGCTGAGCGCGTTTGGGTTAGTGGCACTGCTGCTGGCTGCCGCCGGAGTTTACGGAGTGGTGTCTTATTCAGTGGCGAGCCGCACCCGGGAGTTTGGCGTGCGCGCATCTCTCGGCGCCTCCCCTGGTTCCATTGCGAAGCTGGTCTTGCGAGAAGGGATTGCACTTGCTGTTGCAGGACTGATCGTGGGCCTGTGCGCCGCGCTGGTGCTGGCTCGCTTCCTCAGCAGCGAGCTGTATGGCGTGGGAGCTTACGATCCGATTACATTCACGATAAGCATGGCCGTATTGCTGGCGGTTGCTCTCGCAGCCTGCTACATCCCTGCACGCCGAGCCATGCGTGTGGACCCGATGGTGGCGTTGCGGCACGAGTAAAGAAGATTGCCATAAATGCCAAAATTGCCACGATTGGTAATTGAAAATCATCGGGATCGTCATGGTGTCTTGTGACTGCAGAGTGCTGTCTGCTTTTCAGTGCAATCGCGGAAACAGCGCACCGGTGGATTTCGCGTAGGCCATGTATTGATCGCCGAAGGTGCTCACCATCATCTGCTCTTCCAGGCGGCTCTTGATCTTCCATCCAGCGTAGACCAGCACCAGTGCGACCAGCCCGCGCATCTGGTTTTGTACCAGGACCGTGCCCAGAATAGCCAGCAACAGGCCGGAGTAAATAGGATGCCTCACCCATCGGTAAGGCCCGGAGCGAATGAGTTCGTGCTGCACCTTGGCGGTGACGGCGCTGCTCCAGTTGCGCCCGATATGACTGCGCGCCCAGATGGCGCCAGCAAAACCGCCCACTGCAATGGCAACGCCGAGCACGGGCAGCCACGGCGTACCAGGGAGCAAGGGGCGATAAAACCAGCTCACCGGTAGATCTAGAAAGATCAACACGAAGCCGGCGGCCACGAGAAGCCGGTGAAGAAAATAGGTAAAGCCCCTTTCGCGCCGCTCGGCTTGCTTGATCCGTGCCGCCCACAGCAGCCAGAGAATATAGAAGCCAATCCAGAGAGCGTAGCAGATGCGCATGGGAGACATGGATAGAAATACGGTAACACGGATCAGACCCATTGCCCGGTTTGCAAAGATCGTCACAGATTGAAAATGAATATGCGATACGGCGCCAGCGGCTAGGCACAAGACGCGAAAAGGCTAACCAGCATCTATGGTGGGAACGTGGATGATGAGGTCAAGCTGCGATGGTATCGGGCTGCCATAGTGTGTGGCTGGAATGTACCTGAATTCGCGAACGGCCGCGAGCAGTTTTCGCTGAATTGGCGCGCTTACCTCGCCACCCACGATCCGCGCGTCCGCCACGTGGCCAACCGTATCGATGGTAACTTCCACTGTGACCAGTTGCTCGAAATGAGGCGGAAGCTCGGCCGCAGAAATGTGAGGGAACTCTCCCGCCGTGTGGATGGCGAGTTTATAGTCGTCCGAGTGGAAGCCATAGAACTGGCTGACTCTGATGCTATCGATCATCCCAGCGGTTGCACTCTGCGCGTGCTCACGCAAGACCTCTAATGCCTTTCCAGTTGGGGCGGTTCCATTGGACACAACGCGCGATCGCGGCGGAGCGTGGGGCAGGAGCAAAGGAGCCGTTTGCGCCGACCTTGCGCGTGGTGGATTGTAAGAGAGATGAGCCGAGCCTGAAATTATCTGCACCGTTTCATACTGCGGCGGCACAAAGTGGATGGCTGTCGCGTGCAGCAGCACGACCAGCGAGACGACCGCCGCCACGTGCCCGGAGGCCGACAACAAGATCATTGGCCAGCCAGGGACCGGACGGGTGGAAAGAAGTATCTGGCGCTGATATGGCATGCCGTTCTGGCCTCAATACAATCGACGCGCAGGCACGGAATACGGTAGCACATCTGAGTTTGGCGGCAGTTGTGTGACTCGGGGTTCAGACAGCAGACAAAACGTCGGCCAGCGTCAGGGCTTCTCGCTGTTGGGACTGTTATTGTAAGGAGAGTACGGCAACGTCTGATCAAGATATGCAAGGTAAGCCTGAACGAGCCGGTAAGTATCGTAATAGTCATCCGGATGCAGGGCCTGCAGGTTGTCGGCCGGGCTATGAAGGACGCGCAGCGTGTCCTGCGTAAGAGAGTGGATTGTGATTCTGGGTATGCGCTTGGCAGCAAACGATTCTGAATCGGTTGATCCCACGCTCTCCACATCCACTTCTCCAATAGGCAGCTTCATGGAGGCTGCAACGGTAAGCAGTGCGTGCCACAGATCCTTGTCCGCGCGGTGCACCCAGACCTTGGTGAAGGAGAGGCCCAGGGTATCCATGTTGACCATCGCCCGGGTCCTGGCAATTTCATCGTGAGACATGTGATGGACAAAAAAATCGGAACCCAGTAATTCTTCTTCCTCTCCAGTGAATGCAATAAAGATGAAAGTATGGCGCCTCTTTATGGAGGCGAGCCCCTCATAGAGAGAAGGAAGTAGAGCGACGCCACTCCAGTTATCAATTGTTCCGGTTCCGGCGGCTACCTTGTCATAATGTGCCCCCACAATGATCTCGTCCTCCGTCTCGCCCGGAAGCCGGCAGATTACGTTGGGAGTGCTCACGTGCTTCACCGGTTGCTCCATAAGGGCTGGGCCACATCCAACACCGGTAAAAAACTGTTTGATCTTTTCTTCACGCTGCTGGTTCTTTGGCAAACTTTGCCTAATGCGTTCCAGAATGATGGTCTTGTCCATCAGCGAGAACTTGAGCTGCTGGCCAAACGCAGCCCCAGTTGGCAGGCAAAGCAAGAGCGCCCATGTCAAACTCTGGAGTTTAGACAGCATCGATGACGAATTTCTTTCCCTCCGAGCGAATGTACGCCCAGGGAACATTTGGATCATGGGTAAACATGGTCAGCCACTCCCCGGGAAGGGCCTGGGCATAGTATTTCTTCCTGTTCTCAATTGTCTCCAGCGGGAAAAGATCATAGGCCATGACCCATGTTGGCTCCAGGTGCCACGTGGAAGGGATAAGGTCAGATATATAGCACGCGGTCTTGCCTCCGCTGCGCACAAAAACGGCCCACATGTTGCGAGTGTGGCCGGGATAAACAGCCACGGAGATGCCGGGCAGAATTTCATGCTCGCCTTCCAGCAGCGTCATCTGCCCGGAACGAATCAGCGGATCGTAATTGTCACTGATGTAGCTGACGCGGTCGCGCTCAAGCTGACGGGACCCGTGCTCCCACTCGCCTTTGGGAGCGTAGTACTTTGCTTTAGGAAATGTCGGCACGGCAGTCCCGTTGCGATAAATGGTATTCCAGCCGCAATGGTCAAAATGAAGGTGAGAGTTGATGACCACATCTATGTCTTCGGGGGCCGCTCCT
>DATFDA010000075.1:0-5952 GCA_035252525.1 Candidatus Angelobacter sp.
TTCATTGTGGAACTTCCGCTGGCGGTAGACATGGCAGAGGCCGAAAAACAGAATGCATAGTGTCCTGGTGGTGGATGATGAACGCGAAATCCGCGAGTCGCTGCGCGGAATCCTTGAAGAAGAAGGCTACAAGGTGCTGGAGGCAGAAAGCGGGGAAGCCTGCCTTGATCTGCTGAAAAAACGTACCTCTGAGGTTGTGCTGCTCGATATCTGGCTTCCGGGGATGGACGGACTGGATACCCTGGAACGCATTCGGCAAATTGAAGATCCTCCTGAAGTGATTATGATCTCCGGCCACGGCACCATTGAGACTGCCGTGAAAGCCACCAAGCTGGGCGCTTTTGATTTTCTGGAAAAGCCGCTCTCGCTCGATCGCACGTTGATTGTGCTGAAGAACGCTCTTGAAGCCCACCGGCTGCGCCGGGAAAACGCGGAATTTAAAAAGCAGTTGCAGAGCAAGAGCGTTATCGCGGGGGAGAGCATTCCCATGAAAGCGCTGCGCCAGCAGATTAGCGTAATGGCTCCAAGCAACGGCCGCGTGCTGATTTATGGTGAGTCGGGAACGGGAAAAGAGCTGGTGGCGCACGCAATCCACGCGCACAGCCTGCGCAAAGATAATCTCTTTGTGGAAGTGAATTGCGCCGCCATTCCTGAAGACTGGATCGAAAGCGAGTTGTTTGGCCATCGCAAAGGCGCTCTGCCCGGCGCGGCCGGCGACAAAGAGGGCAAGTTCGAAAAGGCGAACGAAGGCACGTTGTTTCTGGACGAGATCGGCGACATGAGCCTGAAAACCCAGTCCAAGGTGCTTCGAACCCTGGATGAGCAGAAGTTCACTCGCGTGGGCGATGACGAAGCTATCAAGGTGGATGTGCGGGTGATCGCTGCCACCAATAAAGACCTGGAGGATGAAATCTCGCGCGGCAACTTCCGCGAAGACCTTTTTTATCGTCTCAACGTGATTCCTTTTTACGTGCCGCCCTTGCGTGAGCGCAAGGAGGACATTCCTCTGCTGACCAGGCACTTCCTCAAGGAATTTTCCGCCGCTTACAGCCGCAGGCCGCGTGAAATCAGTGAAGACGCCATTGATGTGCTCATGCGATATTCCTGGCCGGGCAATGTGCGCGAACTGCGCAACGTGATCGAACGCCTGGTCATCATGAATCCAACAGTGAACCGGATTGAGCGCAAACATCTGCCGCCGCTGATGCACCGCGAAGGAAGCCGCGCGAATTCAGGCTTCTCCACGCTTCATCAGGCCCGCGCTGCCTACGAACGCGACTACATCCTGAAAAAGCTCGACGAGAATCACGGCAACGTCAGCCGCACAGCGGAAGTGCTGGGGCTGGAGAGAAGCCATCTTTATCGGAAGATGAAGACGCTGGGGATTGCTGTTAAGGAATAGCTGTGTTCTTAATCCCGAGCCGTTTGTGAAATCCCGAGCGCAGCGAGGGATCGCTACTACCTGAAACTCGCTTGAGGAACACCGGCACAACCCGCTAGTTTTGCACGCTGTTTCCCGCCCAGAATCATTGGAGCCAGTAGTGATCCCTCGCTTCGCTCGGGATAAAGAAAAAAGCTTTACGAAACGCTCCTTCTCCAGTCCAGCTCTTCCACAAACGCCGCAGACTGCCGCCAGCCGGGCTTCACTTTCACGAACAGTTCCAAAAAGACTTTCTTGCCCAGCAGCTCTTCCAGTTCCATCCGCGCAGCGGTACCAATCTCTTTCAGCTTCTGGCCGCCTTTGCCGATGAGAATGCCCTTTTGGCCTTCTCGCTCGCAGTAGATGGCGGCAGCAATCTTGATCAGCTTGTCCGAGTCCTCGAACCGCTCCATCACCACCGCAGTGGCATAAGGCAGTTCTTTGCCGGTCTTGAGCAGAATTTTTTCGCGCACGATTTCCGCGGCAATGAATTTTTCCGGTAGGTCTGTGAACTGGTCTTCAGGGAAGTATCGCGGGCCTTCCGGCAAGGCGCGAATGATTTTGTCCACAAGCGCCTCCAGCCCGTCTTTTTTGGTTGCGGAAATGGGGATGATCTCAGCGAAATCCTGCAGCTTGCTGTATTGAGCGATGAGTGGCAGCAGCTTTTCTTTGGGTAGCCTGTCAATCTTATTGAGCAGCAGAAAGGTTGTTCCTCCGGCCTTCTTCACCAGATCGAGCACCTGCTGGTCAGCCGGACCGAACCGTTCGGTCGCATCCACCATCAGCAGGATGATGTCACGGCTCTCCAGCGCCGCGTGGATTTCCTGCATCATTTTGCGATTTAAGCGGCTGTCTGGCTTGTGAACGCCCGGGGTATCAATGAAAACAATTTGCGCTGCCGGTCTTCCGCGTTGAGCTTTCACATTCAACATGCCCTGAATGCGCGTGCGGGTGGTCTGGGGCTTCTCCGTGACGATAGCCACTTTCTCTCCAACCACCGCATTCAGCAGCGTGCTTTTGCCAGCGTTAGGACGTCCGATGATGGAGATGAACCCTGAACGGAAAGCCATTACGCGGTGACTTCTTTCGGAGGGTTATGCGGCTGAGAGCGGCACACCCGCAGCTTTCCCACCTTACGTTCTGTCGACTCCAGAATCTCAAAGCGAAGCCCGTCTTCTTCCACCACTTCGCCTGGCTGCGGTATGCGGCCAAGGACTGCGCTTACCAGGCCGCCCACAGTAGCTGTGTCGTGCTGGTCCAGCCGAAGATCAAAAAGGTCTTCAAGGCGGCCCACATCAACATTCCCCATGACCACGTAGCAGCTATCACCCTCGCGGATCACGTCTGTGACTTCCTCGTGTTCATCGCGGATTTCGCCCACGATGGCTTCCACCAGGTCTTCCATTGTGACGATGCCGGCAACGGAGCCGTACTCATCAATGACGATCGCCATGTGGATGTTGTCCTTCTGCATTTCCCGCAGAAGTTCTGAACCTTTTTTGGTTTCCGGCACGAAGATTACAGGCCGGATGAGCTTGCGCACCATGGTGGTTACGGCTTCGCTGTCGTCAATCTGGATAAGATCGTGTGACAGAACCATGCCTTGGATGTTGTCGATGTTGGAGATGTATACGGGGACCCGGGCATGTGGTTTTTCCCGCAGTTTCTCCGTAAAGTCCTTAATCGTCATCTCCGCCGGAACAGCAAAGATCTCCGGACGCGGCGTCATGATCTCTCGCACCGTCTTGTCGCCAAACTCCACCACCGAATGGATGAGCTGCCGGTCGCTCTCTTCCAGAATACCTTCTTCCTGTCCGGCTTCAATCAACGCTTCCACGGCTTCAGCAGGATGTTCCGGCTCCTCCGGTTCATGCGTCTTGGAAAGCGCGGCAACGGAGAGGCTGAAGCCAAGCGCAAGAGTAATGGGCATCATGACGTAAATCAAAATTTTCAAAACCGGGATGAAGCGGACCAGCCACTCGCCCCTGGTGCGCGTAAACAGCACGTAAGGCAGCAACCGGTTGCAAATCATGACTACCAGGATGATGCCAACCGCAGCCTGCACGATCTCCGGAGCGGTCCATTTCTGCTCAGAGAAGATGAGATAGCCGATGAGCAGTGTGATGGCTGCGGTGCAAAAATGCGAGAGCAGGGAAATGGCCAGGAAAGCCCGCCCGCTGGTGGAAACCAGCCGGGGCTCAACCAACTTCTCGAAAGCTTCAATGTTCTCCTGGAACTCGCGGGTGAGGAACTTACCCGATTCGGTATAGAGGCGCTCCACGTAGGACGCCAGCGTCAGCAGTGCGCTGAGGAACAGGATAGCCACGTAAACCAGCAGAATGCTCATAGAGCCTTCCTGCTTGGGAGGCCCGGCCTTTTTTTGCGTGCCGCCGCAGATGGTTTTCTTGATCCTGATGGCACCGTCTCTTCACGCCCGTTACGTTGGATGAGCGAAGGCGGCAATTTGAGGCGTGCCCTCAGGCGGGCTTCCGCTCGGGCCATCTGACCAGAGTCGGTTTCATGATCGTAGCCGGCCAGGTGCAGCATGCCGTGCAACGTCAGGATTTTAATTTCATCGGTCAGGCTGTGGCCCAGCCGCAGAGCATTCTGGCGGGCAATCTCGAAACAGATGGCTATGTCTCCTCCCTGCTGCCGGGGAAAAGAAAGCACGTCTGTGGGCTTGTCTTTGTGGCGGAAGCGCCGGTTCAGAGCCTTCACTTTGAGCCGCGAGGTGACCAGCACCGCAACGTCACCTTTGACCCGAGCCATGGTTTGCGCGCGCCGTGCGAAACGCTGCAACGCTACAGGATTAACGGCATCCGGTTTTGTATCTTTTCTATCGACGATGATCACAGGTTCTCAAAAACAAATCGGGAGGGCTAAGCGGCCCTCCCGTAAACATTTTACTAAACTACTGTTGCAGCGGAGGTTCCTGAGGTTCCTGTCCTTCCTGGACAGGACGCGGCAGTTCCAGTGCCATCTGCTGGCTGCGAGACTTCTCATCATAAGCACGAATGATTCTCTGTACCAGATGATGCCTGACGACATCCTCTTCAGTGAAGTAATTAAAAGAGACACCCTCCACGCTCTTCAAGATTTCCGCTGCTTCCACCAGACCGCTTTTGCGCGCGTTGGGCAAATCAATCTGGGTAATGTCGCCCGTGATCACGGCCTTGGAGTTGAATCCAAGACGGGTGACGAACATCTTCATCTGTTCTGAGGTCGTATTCTGGGCTTCATCCAGGATGATGAACGCATCATTCAGAGTGCGTCCGCGCATAAAGGCAATAGGCGCGATCTCAATCACGTTCTTTTCCAGGAACCGGTCTACCTTCTCCGGATCCATCAGATCGTACAGCGCGTCGTACAAAGGGCGGAGATACGGATCCACTTTCTCCTGCAGAGTTCCCGGAAGGAAGCCGAGACGCTCGCCTGCTTCTACAGCAGGCCGCGCCAGAACAATGCGGTTCACCTTTTTGTTATTGAGCGCGGAAACAGCCATCGCCACGGCAAGATACGTCTTGCCGGTGCCGGCCGGACCGATGCCGAAGACCATGTCATACTTCTCAATGGCATCAAGGTAGCGGCGCTGATTCATACTCTTGGGCTGAACCTGGCGCTTGCCGAATGAGCGCTGCTTGCCTGCTTCCGCCAGGCCGCGCAGACTGGTGGAGGAATCCTCCGTCACTACACGCAGCATTGAATTCAGTTCCGTGGGGCTGAAATCCTGGCCGGTGCGGCCCAGTTGGTCAAAGTCAGTAAAAATCTGTTCGGCGCGGGCCACGTCGCGGGCTGCACCTTCAATCTGCACAGAGTCTGATTTCAGGTCAATGGCAACGTTGAGCCCGTCTTCCATGATCTGGAGGTTTTCGTCACGCGTTCCGAAGAGCTTCTGGATGTTCGGGACGATCTCAATGTTTTTCTTCATTCTGTTCTAGCGGTTCCTCCACATCTGTGCACGCCGAAGCCATCCGGGAAATTATCCGGAACACATGGATATCTTTTGTCGATGGGTAAACGACAAGCGAGGACAGCGGCCCGTCGTAGCGCGCAGGGAAATACCATTGGCCTGAGAGTAACGCCCTTGTGAGCGGGAGTCAACAAACTTCCGAATGGGCCTCCATACTCGCGATTAGATGCTCCAGGCGGAGCCGCAGGTGCTAACCAAGATCCAAACCAACTTACCGCGGATTACGCCGATGAACGCGGATAACTCAAATAACTGCTTTAGTGCTACTGGTTTAGGGTGGGGCGAATTTTGCCGGGGCCAAAACTCCTTTTCGGGCGCTGATCAGACCACAGAAGGCCCTGCTTTGTTGATCCGCGTTTATCGGCTTTCGATCCGCGGTAGGCGGAATTGACCGGAGCGGCTAAACCCAAGTAAAATAAGTCCTTCGGGCTTACCTCCGAAAAATCTCCTTTACAGGATTTTAATAAAGCAACATGGCAAACCATCTTTCCGCGCTCAAACGCGCCCGCCAGACTGAAAGCCGCACCGCGCGGAACCGCGCCAACACCTCACAATTGCGCAC
>DATFDA010000076.1:0-2013 GCA_035252525.1 Candidatus Angelobacter sp.
CCACGTCCAACTGCTTCAGGTTCTCGACATACGCTAGATACTGCGCCGTGATTTTGGCAATGGGAATGTCGTAGATATCGATGTCCTGCTTGCGAATCAGGTCCAGCAGCAGGTCAAGCGGCCCGTCGTAGACCGTTCCAACAGTTACAGCAAAAGGAAACTCACTTGCTTGCGGGGCCGGGTTGGAGGTCTGTGTCATTGCAGAAAAGGCTGATAAATCATTCTAAATGTTCTCAGGAACTCAGATTGAGTGCTGGCCTGTGGATTACGTGGGTTTCGCATTTCGTTACCCTTGGCCAGATCGGGAAAAGCACATGCGCGGAAAGGCCCTTTGCTGTTGAAACGCGGGAGCACACTGTCCGGCTGCAAAAGGCCGAGACACCAATGGTATCTACTCCAGCTCTCTTTCTCTTCTATATAGTCAGCTTCCAGAGCATTCATTCGATTCGCCGCAAGTCTCTGTAAAGACGCATCTTACGGAATTGGGAAGTAGCTGATCTCGTTCACTGGAGCGCCGTTTGTGTCTGTGAACTCAAAGATATTCAAGATCCTGTACCGGGTTTTTCTGCCGGGCGGCCTGCTGCTGGTTTTTGCTGCCGTATTGATCCGCCTTGGTTTGCTGGCTGATCCCAACTCGCCGCTGGTTCTCTTTGTGCCGCTCATGATTTACGGGGCGGGGCTGGGCTTAAGCGCATACTTTCGCCGCAGCCGGTTGTTTTTTGCCACTCTGCTGCTTGCGCTCTCCGGCGCGATGCTGGTCTGGGTTGCGCCCTTGATCTCCGCCAAAGCAGGGCAGGTGATGGCCAACGCGGTTGCTCTTCTGCTGCCTCTGAATCTGCTGGTTCTTGCTTTCGTGAAAGAGCGCGGCATTATTTCGCGTGCCGGGCGTAAACGGCTGGCGATTGGCGCCGTGGAGGTGATTGCAGTGGCGGCGTTGTGCCTTCCTTTCATGGCCAACCCGGCTGAGTTCCTGCAACGGCAATTTTTGCCGCTGGAGATCTCTGATTGGAGCCATCTTTCACAGCCCGCTCTTCTCACTTTTATTCTTTGTACCGGCATCATCATGGTCCCGCTGATTCGGCGCTACCGCGCTGTGGAGAGCAGCCTGCTTTGGGCGATGATCTCCTCGTTTGTCGCGCTGCGCTTTGGCGTGAGCAATCATCTGTCCGGAGTTTTCTTTGCCACCGGCGAACTGGCCATTCTGGTGGCCTTGATTGAGACCTCTTACAGCATGGCCTATCTTGACGAGCTTACGCAGTTGCCCAGCCGCCGCGCGCTCAACGAGGCGCTGATGAAGCTGCCGGAGACCTACACCATCGCCATGCTGGATGTGGATCATTTCAAGAAATTCAATGACAGCTACGGACATGAGTCTGGAGATCAGGCGCTGCGCCTGGTGGCGTCGCGTCTGGCGCGCATCGCCGGCGGCGGGAAAGCCTACCGCTATGGCGGCGAAGAATTTGCCGTCGTGTTTCCCAGCAGGCCATCTGATGAAGTATTTGTTTATCTCGACCGCATGCGGAAAATCATTGAGCAGTCCACATTCACCGTCCGCGGGACAGAGCGGCGCGGCAAACGACGCGTGCGTGGCGGCAAGAAGCACACGAATGTTACAGTCAGCATAGGCGTGGCATCCACCAGTGCTGATCAGTTCACCGCGTCCGAGGTGCTGCGCATCGCCGACCAGGCGCTCTACAAAGCCAAAGCCAAGGGCCGCAACTGCACAGTCGTGGTGCGCACCGGCGGCAAAACAGTCAAAGCGGTGGAAACCGGGATGAGAGTGCTCAGTGTGAGCTAGGAGCGAATTTGGTAATTGAGTAATTTGGTAATTGGTGATTGAAGATTCAAGATCTCAGAACTTGCAGCTTCCTCGACTGCATAGCGCGCAACCAGCCAGAAGTTGTCTGGTAGTACCGCCGCCCCGGCTGTGCAAAGCAAACGTACAAATCCGGGAAACAACCCCCACAAGAATCCTGGTTGCGTCATGAAATAATGATCTCCCTCCTGTTCAAG
>DATFDA010000077.1:0-3886 GCA_035252525.1 Candidatus Angelobacter sp.
TGAGAACGATGAAGCCATTGTTCGTCCGTTGGAGCGCGGCGGATATGGCCTCGACGCAATCTGGAGTGACGATTTTCACCACGCAATCCATGCCTTCTTCACCGGTGAACGCAACGGCTACTACCAGGATTTTGGCCGGCCAGAGCAGATCGTGCGGGCTTTGAATGAAGGCTTCGTTTTTCAGGGCGAGCCGTTTGCCTTCTGGGACGGCCATCCGCGCGGCGCTACGTCGCGGCACATGCCGGCTGCAGCGCATGTGATCTGCATTCAGAACCATGATCAGGTTGGGAATCGCGCAAAAGGAGAACGTCTTACGGCCCTGGTTCCGCGCGGCGTGCGCAGTCTCAGCGCGGCGCTGCTCTTGCTCTCGCCGCACACGCCGTTGCTGTTCATGGGACAGGAATACGATGAGGAAAATCCGTTCCAATTTTTCACCGACTACGGTGATCCCACACTGCAAAAAGCCGTGAGCGAAGGACGTCGCAAAGAATTCAAGGACTTCGATTTCAGTGAAGTTCCTGATCCGCAGGACCCGCGGACATTTGAACGTTCCAAACTCAACTGGCAGCTCACGCACGGCGAGAATCTGATGCTGCACTGGTACGCATCGTTGATTGACCTGCGCAAGAAGTACGTCACCAACTCTGCCCGCACCTGCAAAGCTGAACTGATCGGCGATACGATCCACATGCAAGTGCCGGCGGACAACCCTGCAATCCAGGTGTTTGCCCGAATCCGTGGCTCAGCCGAACTGCCGCAACTCGGCGCAGGCTGGGACAAGGCTCTGGAGGAAGAAGCGGAAATGTATGCTGTGAGCGTGTGGGTGAAGACAGCAGCCGTTGGGTAAGGTCCCGAGCGCAGCGAGGGAGCCCTACCCTCTCTTAAACTCTTGAATAGGGAATATCGGCAACAGCGGCAACCATTGAAGTCAGATCGAGAATCCTTCGTAAATATAAGGTTCCCTCGCTTCGCTCGGGATTCCAGAAGCTGCTTCGCCCGACATTGCAGATCACTGCCTATCTCATTCCCACCTGCCCCTTCACAGACTCAATCAGCTTCTTCGAGTCCCAGCCTACGCCATCTTTAAAGACCACCTCCACATTTTCAATATCGTTGATCTTTGAAGATGGATCGCCTTTCACCATCATGATGTCAGCCTGCTTCCCGGGAGCGAGCGAACCAACGTGGTCAGCTTCGCCCAGGAATTGCGCGCCGTTCAGGCTGGCGATCTTGATCGCCTCAAGCGGAGTAAAGCCCGCATCCACCAGCAGTTCGACTTCGCGCAGATCTCCGAAACCGGCAATCACGCCGCCAATGCCCGTGGGATCAAGGCCGGCCAGCAGCGTGCCACCGGCTTTGACGAATGCGCGCTCGAATTCCATTTCCTTCTGGAACATGGTCGGCCATGGGCTGTCTTTGCGGGAGGCCACTCGCTTGCGGTTGTCCTGATACGCCTTGCGCGCCTCATCAGTAAAACAGTCCTGCGCAGCTTGCGGAACGTCCGGACGCGTGGGCACAAACTGTTCGAACACCGGCAATGTGGAAGTCACCGCGACATGATGCTGGACCAGGGTCTTGATGGTCTGCTGGATTTCCGGGCCATTCACATCAAGCTTGTTGGCGGCAATCACGGCTTGCGTGGGATTGGGGCAGACATCGGGCTTCTTGTCCGGCGAAAATTCAGTATCCACAGTCAGGCCGTGCTCCAGGTCATCTATGCCAAGTTCGGCGGCTTCACGAAATCCAACAGAGCAAAGGTGCCCGGTGACTTTGAGCCCATGCTTGTGCGCAGTTTCAATGGCGGCTTTCAATTCTGCGCGAGTGATAAAGTTGTACGCCTTAAAAGAACCTACGCCTTCGTAAATCCAGTACTCCACTGTGCGTCGCGCATCTTCCGGATCTTTGAGCGCGTGCATCTGTTCGGCAAACGAGCCCGGGCCTTCCAGATACGGCCCGCTCACGTTGATCTTCGGCCCAACCTGCTTTCCCGCATCAATTGCCTTCTTCACTTCCAGGTCAAGATAAGGTTCTACCGCTCCGGTGGTGCGGATGGTCGTCACGCCCAGTGCAAGGTAGAGCCGGGGAAAGCTGTATGGCATGTCATGGTAGAGCCCTCCGCCCGTCGGATAGAAGAGATGATCGTGCATCCCCACCACGCCCGGCAGAGCAGAATAGCCGGTGAAGTCCATGCGCTTGGCATCCGGAGGAACCTGCGCTGAGGTGCTGGGAGCAATGGAGGAGATTTTGCCTCCGGAGATCACGATGGTCTGGTCAACTCTCGCTGCCGCGCCCGTGCCGTCAATCACGCGCACGTGCTCAAGAGCAATCACCGGCGACTGAACGCGAATGAAGTCCTGGGGTTGCGGCTGCCTGGGTTGCTGAGCCGCGCAAGCCAACGAGCAAAACAAGGCGAACACTGATAACGCCAAACGCATAAATGCCTCCCGAAAAAAGACTGGCAAAAAGAAGAGGCAGGATATAGGCAGAAGAGGTGTCTCTGCAACCACTGCCGCTCGCTCAGGCCACCATGCGAGTTTCCCGAGAGAAAAGGGCAAACCAACAGCGTAAAACCGTCAAATTCGGCAGCCAACACCGGAGCTGAATTCTGAGTCAAACAAATGATTGAGGTGTGCTGAATTGAGACCCCTGGATCGATTCTCCTCAAGTTGCATTTGTGTGCTTGCGTTGGCCTTTGGGCTGGCGACGGGCTGTGGCGGCTCAGGCGCGTTGAGCGGCACGTTGACGACTGACCCGCATCCCTCACCAACTCCCACTCCCAGCGCTTCACCCACTCCCAGTCCGAGCCCCACACCGACTCCCAATCCAAGTCCCACTCCAACTCCGACCGCCACCCCAACGCCAACACCCAGCCCCACGCCCACCCCGGCTCCTGCTCCGGCAAAGTTCAGCAACATTATCGTTGTCGTAATGCAGAACCGCTCGTTTGATCATCTGTTCGGGACTTTTCCCGGCGCTAATGGAATCCAGCCCGGCGAACCCGGCTTCACCCAGACAGATGCCGCGGGCAACAGCGTGTCAGCGTTTCTTGACAGCAATCTTGCCATCGCAGACATGCCGCACCTGCGCGGCAATCTGATCAGCGACTGGGACAACGGCTTGATGGACAAGTTCGCTTTCAACGGCGGCGACGATGCAATGGGACACTATGACAACACCACGCCCGGTGTTGATCTGCTGTGGAATTGGGCGCAGCAGTTTGCTCTGGGAGATAATTTCTTTCCTTCCGCCATGGGCGACGCGCCCTCAAACCAGCTCTACCTGATCGCAGCCAGCGACAACAACTTCAGTTTCAGCATCCAGCCTTTTTACGGGCCTTGCAATACGCAGACCACCACGCCGGCGCCATATATTTTTCCGCACGTAGGAGATCAGTTGGCGGCCAAAGGATTGACGTGGTCGTGGTATCACGAAGATTACGGCCTGTGCGGACACTACACCCCGCAGGAAAATCCATTTCAGTTTTTCACCAGCTCGCAGAATTCTGCCAGCCTGAAGGACCTTACCGCGTTTACCACTGACCTGAGCGCAGGTAATCTGCCCAACGTGAGCTTTGTTCAACCGGGGGCGCAGCACAGTACGCACCCCGCAACAGGCGTCTCCATTGCCAGCGGCCTCGACTGGCTGGATTCTTTTATCCGCCAGGTTCAGTCTTCTCCGGTGTGGCCTACCAGCGCCATCATCGTGATCTGGGATTCTTCTGGCGGATTCTGGGACCACGTTCCGCCTCCGCAGGGCACACTGGACAACCAGGGCTTCGGGCCACGCGTACCTATGCTGGTGATCTCGCCATTTGCGAAAAAAGGATATATATCGCACGTTCAGATGGATGATGTATCCATCTTGAGATTTATCCAGGAGAACTTTG
>DATFDA010000078.1:0-7183 GCA_035252525.1 Candidatus Angelobacter sp.
TACAAGCCTGAACTCATTCCCGTTGGCTACTTGCAATCGCCCAACACCTATAATAAACAGCGAATGGAATTCGCGGACCGATATTCGCGCCAGGTGCTCTTTCAGGGTATTGGTGCTGCGGGACAAGACAAACTGCGGACATCGCGAGTGGTGTTGGTAGGTTGTGGTGCCACCGGAACCTGCGTTGCGTCGCTGCTGGCGAGGGCCGGAGTGGGTCACCTTAAGATCATTGATCGCGACTACGTTGAGCCCAGCTACTTGCAGAGGCAGACTTTGTTCGACGAAACCGATGCCGCAGACTCCCTGCCAAAGGCTGTGGCTGCCGCCCGCAAGATCGCCGCATTCAATTCAGAGGTGGAAGTCAGCGCGGAAGTGGCTGACCTTACACCGGAAAACGCTGAGCCGCTGCTGAGTTCAGCCGACCTGATCCTGGACGCCACTGATAATTTTGAGACGCGCTATCTGATCAATGACTTTGCGGTGAAATACAGCAAGCCCTGGATTTACGCCGCCGCAGTCGCCGCGTACGCCGTGACCATGAACATCATGCCGGGTGAAACGGCTTGCCTGTCATGCGTCTTTCCCGCCCCACCGGAAGGGATGGTGGAGACCTGCGACACGGCAGGAATCCTGAACAGCGCGGTGAACCTGGTGGGCTCGATTGAAGCCACTGAAGCCATTAAGTTTCTGGTTGGGGCGCGAGATAAGCTACGGCGGACGCTGCTCTCCTTTGATGTCTGGGGCAATGAGCAAGCTGAGATTTCGGCGGCCAAGCCGCGCGCTGGATGCCAAACCTGCCAGCAGCATGACTTTGTCCATCTGGCCGGGGCTCGGCGTCCGCAAATCACTATGTGCGGCAGGAATTCGGTCCAGATTCATGAGCGCAACCGGCCAGTGGATTTCAGCGAAATGCGCTCCCGCCTTGAGCCCCACGGGACAGTCAAACATAACGACTTTGTCCTGAAGTTCTGGCGCGATCCTTACGAACTCACCCTGTTTCCTGACGGCAGGGCCATCATCAAGGGAACAACCGATACGGCCATTGCCCGCAGCTTGTATGCACGGTATATCGGGAGTTAGTCCATTCAGGGCGGGCTTCTTCCCAAATCTCGAGCATAGCGAGAGATCCCTACCGGCGCAAATTCTGCATCGGGATGGTCCAAGACTTAGGCCAATCTAGAAACAGGGTTCCCTCACCTGATCGCCCCATCGTCTACAGCTCGCAAAGCAGGCAAAACTCGGGGCGCTCAGGTTCGGGATTTCAGATAAAGCCAATTGCTTAATATCTCTGGCAACAGCGGCCATTTTGCGGCAATCCAAGTTGTAAGTAGGTGCAGGAGTGTCTCATGTTATCCAGGATTCTGTTGGCTTTGACTCTAGCAGCGCCAATCACGGTGTTGGCGCAATACGCAACCACCGGCCCTAACGGCCAGGTGGCACCCGCCGGGAGCACGATTGTGGTGGTGGGAAACGGCGGTGGTCCCATTTTGAGCACGCCCAGCGTGACTTTTGGCACGCCGCAATCAACCGCCGGCATTTCACTTGCTGACCACGCCGGCATCAGCAACGCAACGCCCACCAACCCGGCAATTCCCAGCGCATCAGAAAGTTATCCCGTTTACAGCAATACCAATACGGCAAGCATGGGAGTACAGCCGACCGCAACGGAGGGCGTGGCTGCGGCTCCGGCGCCTGCCAACACGGGACGAATGATCAATGATATTGAACCATCTTCCTTCGCAGGCGCAGCGTACGTAAGTGGCGCTCCCACTGGAGCAGTAGCCGGAACAGTCGCAGCTCCAAGCAACGCGGCGAGCCTGGGAGAGCTTGCAGCAAAGTACAAGGCCGCGCGTCCGCAGAACATTCGCACCTATACCAATGCTGACGCTCAGCGGCTCAGCGATACCATGGATGTGCACGGCGCCAACGTGACACCCGTTTCCGCCAGCAACACTACGCCTGCCACGATGCCAGCTCCAGCAACAACGCAGCCTCCGTCCACGGCTGCCGCAGCACCCGTGGTGAGCAACGCGCGGCCCTCGCCCGGAACCCCGGTGGCAACCACGCAATCGGGAGAAATGGCCCAGACTTCACAAAATCAGTCGTCGCAGACCTCAGCACAAAACGAAGGGCAGAGCGCCACCACTCCGCAGGTAAGCCAGAAGAACAATGCGCAGAACAAAGGCGAGGAAGATAATACTCGCCTGCCGGCCAGTTCCACCCTGCTGCCACTGTTTGGTGTTCTTGGGCTGGCGAGCGGCGCGGCCGGACTGTGGCTTAAGAAGCATCGCGGATAACAAATTCTCTCCTGTAACGCAAAGGCCTGAGCATAGCAACGCATGCTCAGGCCGTTTTTTCTGTCTCTTGCTTCTCGGCGCTATTTTTCCACTGGTTTCTCAAACAGCTTGGGATCCACCGTGGGATTGAGCTGCAAATCTGTCACGGTGACAGAAGCCGCCGGGGTTCCGTTGCTGGTGACTTCCTGGTGGAAAGGCAGGGTCACGCCGTCAACGGTCTTCCAGTCAGACTGGTCAACAACGTTGGTTGCCGGCCCTTGCTGTGTGTTGGCCTGAAACTCTGCACGCAAAACGTGACCGGTTGCAGGGTCCACATACCAGCGCACCTGCTGCGCCCCCTCATGAATATCAAGGATTGCAGCCTGCACATCGCCGACTTTTTGGTTCCCCTCAGAAGTAAAGGTGAACTGCGGATCATCCGCGTGCTGCGCCACGTACCATATCTCGCGCTGAAGGCTGTTCAAGCTATCCTTCTTCTGTGTCTCCGGCATGGGTCGCACGCCCATAGCCGCCATCGACATAAAACTGTCGTTTGGCGATGCCACCATAACCATCTCGCCCTGGGGCGTAGTGATGACAGTGCGGACCTTGTCTGGCGCGACCAAGGTGGATTCTGTTTCCAGTGAAACGCCCTGCGCTTTTAACTCCAGCGTAGCCTTGCGGCGCAGCGTTTTGATTGATTTCAGCTTGGCCTCGCCTCCGGCCGCTTCAATTACTTTGGCCAGAAGCGCCTTACCTTGAGGGTTGGACGCGGCGGGAGCAGACGCGGCAGAACTGGCGCCCGGTTCTGGAATGGTGATGTCAACCGTGGTGACCTTGCCGAAAGTATCAAGTTGCTTATCAAAATCCTCTGACTTGCCGACCACAAGCACAGCGAACTTGTCCTTGACCAGATATTTCTTGGCCACGCGATCCACGTCCGCCGCGGTCACCTTCTCCACGCCTTTCTGATATCGATCAAGAAAATCTGCGGGATACCCGTACAGCTCATAAGTCATGCGCTCCTGCATGACCTTTTCTTTGGAATCAAATTCAAAGATGAATGAGTTCAGGATGGCATCCTTGCCGCGCTGCAATTCGACGGGAGTTACCGGCTTGGTATGCATCAGGCCGATTTCGTTGTAGAGCCCTTCCACCGCAGCCGCCGTGGTACCACTCTTGGTGCCGATCTGCAATCGCGCCAGGCCGCGATGATCGTAAGGCGCGGAAATTCCGCCGCCCACAGAGTAAGCGAGGCCGGCTTTGGTGCGCAGGTCAGTAAACAGCCGCGAGGAGAAGCCGCCGCCAAAGATTTCATTCATGACCTCAACGGCATAAAAATCCGGATCGTCGCGGCGGATTCCCGGCGCCACCATGCGGACCTCGCTCTGGTTCACATCGTTTTTCTCGACGAAATAAATACCGGGCTTGGCCGGATCAATGGCGGCCTTAACGTCCTGGTAAGGAGCGCCTTTGGGCCAGCTATCGAATGCCGCGTGAAGCTTGGCTTCCATGGCGGCAGAATCAAAATCTCCGGTGATACCGAAGATGATGTTGTTGGGATGAACGTATTTAGCGTGCCAATCGAGCAGGTCCTGCCGGGTGACCGCGGCAACGGTCGCATACTCCGGAACGCGAGCATACGGGCTGTCTGCGCCATAACCGAGCTTGGCCGCTTCGCGTCCGGCAATCTGATTGAGATCATCGTTGCGGCGCGCAATGCCAGTTCTGATGTTGTTCTTGGCCAGCTCAATCTTGTCCTGGCGAAACTCCGGGTTGCGCAGCACATTGTTAAATATGCCAAAGACGAAATCGAAGTCGCCCTTTAAACAGGAGAGGCCAGCCGTGGTGAAATCAAGCCCGCCGCCGGTTTCCACGCGAGCCGCCCGCGATTCCAATTGATCATCCAGTTGATCGCCGGTTTTGTCTTTCGTTCCACCGGTACGCCACGCGCTGCCGTAGACGGAAACCAGTCCCACTTTCCTTGCAGGCTCAATTTTGGAGCCGCCTTTGATGTAAGCGACGGCATTAATCAGCGGCAGTTCGTGGTCCTCCTGCAGGAAGACGACCATGCCATTTGCCAGTTCAATTCGCTTGGGAAGCTGCGGATGAAACTCCGGCAGAGGCGGTTTCTTCATCGCCTTGATGTCGGCTGCGGCTGGATCTTCCGGCTGCGTGCCCGGAGGTGTCCGTTTTTCCGGGGGTGCAACCTGCGTCTGCACAGACGATTTCTGTTTGGCGGCAGCAGTGGTGGATTTTGTCCTGGGGGGCGTGCTGGTTTGCGCCAGCGAAGAGGCTAGAGTTACCAGCAGGAAGGTGAAGCCGAGAAGGGAAAATTTGAATTGTCTTACCGTCATTAGTGCGTCTCCTTGGCCTGCGGCTTCTGCGCGTTTTCATTGCTTGCTGTTGGTTTGGGCGCCGGCTTGCTCTCTATCACGGCCACCGTTCGGTTCGATTCCACAAAGACCTTGTTAGCCACGCGGCGGATGTCCGCCTTTGTGACTTTATCCAGCCTGTCAACATTGCGGAACAGCTCCCGCCAATCGCCGTAATTTGTCTGGAAGTAGGCAAGCTGCTCAGCGAGTCCTTCATTGTCAGCCAGGCCGCGAATCAGGTTGGCCTTTGCCCGCGTCTTCACCATCGCGAGTTCTTCGTCGGTGACGTCCTGCGTCTTGAGCCGGTCAATCTCTTCGTGGATGGCCTTGGCCTGCTCTTCAGGAGTGTGTCCTGGAACCGGCACAGCAAAAAAGGCAAACAGGCTGGGGTATTTGCTTCCCGGGAAGCCGCTGAAACCGGCAGCCGTGGCGGCAATTTTCTTGTCGCGAACCAGGGAGCGGTACAGGCGAGAAGTCCGGCCTTCGGACATCAAATCAGATATCACGTCATAAACCGCATCGTCTTTATCGTGAATGTCCGGCCGGTGATAGCCCTCAAGGTAAATGGGTTGGGAGTTTTCCTGCAGGGTGACTTCTTTTTCAGCAAACTGCGGTGGCTCCACCGTGGTGAGCGGCTCAGGCTTAGGTCCGGCAGGAATAGTGCCGAAATATTTTTCTACAATGGGAAAAACCTGCGCCGGCTTCAAGTCTCCAACCAGCGCGATGACGATGTTGGAGGGAACATAATATTTGTGGAAGAACGCTTTGGCCTCCGTGGCGGTGAGGTGATCAAGCTCTGAGGGCCAGCCCACACCGGAGCGCTGATAAGGATGCGCAACATAAGCTGTGGCCAGGAACTGTTCCACCATCTTTCCAATAGGACTGCTGTCAGTCCGCAGGCGGCGCTCTTCATGCACTACGTCGCGCTCTTTGTAAAATTCGCGGAAGACGGGATCCCGGAACCTCTGTGATTCCAGATACGCCCAAAGTTCCAGGCGGTTCACCGGCATAGAGTAGAAATAGTCTGTGCTATCCATGTTGGTGCTGGCGTTCAGACCAACGCCGCCTGCCTGCTCGATAATTTCGCCAAAGCGGTTCTTGACGACGTATTGGTTCGCGTTCTCAACAGCTTTATCGAACGCGGCTTTAAGCTCGGCGACTTTCCTGGGATCGCGGCCTATTTCCTTGCGGTCTTCATGATCGAAAGCATCGTAGGCCTTCTCGACCTGTTCAAGAGCGATCTTCTCTTTGGCGTAATTTGTGGTGCCGATGCGCTGCGAGCCCTTGAACGCCATGTGCTCGAACATATGCGCCAGGCCCGACTCGCCCTTCGGGTCCTGGACGGAGCCTGCGTTGACCAGAGTAAAGAAGGAGAACACGGGCGCTTCCGGGCGCTCGCAGACGATCACGGTCAAGCCATTCTTCAGCACTTTGACCGTCGTACGTTTTTCAAACGATGCAACGTCCTGGGCCAGCGCGCTTGCCATGAACATCAATGTGATTAAGACAAGGGAAGGAATCCTGAGGAAACGGCGCATGCGCGCCTCCTTTTTGTTATGCGATTGCATGATGAGGATACAAGAAAGTAAAACGCGGCAGAGCGCCTCAAGTCAAATCAGTAAGCTGTAATATCGGCGCACTCAGGCATGAATGGCGGCTACGGAGCAGGGCAGTTCACTTAATCCATTTCGTCCCCCGACAGAGCGGCGACTCGCCAATCAAGTGGGTTCATGGACTGAACAATGCAGCCGAGCGAATGATACAGGGAGAATACCCGGACAGGATAGAATGAGGAGCCTTCTTAGAGAATTCCACGCAGCGTTCTCGCGGAGCGGAGCCACGGCAACTGATGACCACTGAGACCACGAACCAAAAATCCCAGCTTCGCCGCGCCATGGGTTTCTGGGATGTGCTGCTGTTCAACATTGCTGCTGTGCTGGGACCGCGCTGGATTGCGGCGGCAGCCCACAACGGGACATCTTCTATCAGCCTGTGGATTCTGGCCGCTGTTCTCTTCTTTTTGCCGACCGCGCTGATCATTATTGAGCTTTCCACGCGATTTCCCGCAGAAGGCGGCCTGTATGTTTGGAGTAAAGAAGCCTTCGGCGACTTTCATGGCTTTGTGGCGGGTTGGGCATACTGGATCTATACCTTCTTCTACTTCCCCGGACTGCTGACGGCCAGCGTCGCCATGTCTGTGTACATTGGCGGGCCGAAGTGGGGTTATCTGGCGTCAAACCAGCACTATCTGCTGTGGGCTTCGCTGGGATTGCTGGGCGTGGCCGTGGTGCTCAATATTGTTGGGCTGGACATCGGCAAGTGGCTGCAAAATGCCGGCGGCGTCTCAACGTATGTGCCGTTGCTGATGCTGATTGGCCTTGGCTGGTATCTGGCCGTGCGTCATGGGAGCACCACTCATTTTGACTGGAAGAGTTCCCTGCCGCACTGGGACTGGGACACGGTGAACTTCTGGTCAAACATTGCCTTCGCCTTTACGGGCATGGAACTGGTGTGCGCCATGAGCGAAGAGGT
>DATFDA010000079.1:0-7381 GCA_035252525.1 Candidatus Angelobacter sp.
TGGTAATCGCCGTGGTGCTCGCGGTTTCTGTGCTGGCCTCAGTATTGTTTCCAAAGAACGAAGCTGAAGCAGCTTAAATGAGTACTTTAACAAAGCCGGCTAGTTCGGTGGATGCTCTCGCCTTCCTTTCTATCTGTTAAATATTGGGCAAAAGATCAAAATATTCGTCATCCTCATTCTTTCCGCCTTCGCCCTTGCCCAATTCTTTCTCCGATCGGATGAACTCGATGCGCTCAATCCATTTGACCATCTTGTAACCGAGTTGGTTTTCTACGCGCAGCCGTAGAGGCGCGCCATACACCTCTGGAAGGGGGCCGCCGTTCATGCGCCAGGCGAGCAGGCATTCCGCCTTCAGCACATTCTCGAGGCTCTGGGTATCGTAATAGTGTCCACCGTAGAGCGCTTCGCCAAAGGAAAAGAATGCGACCACCTTGGCCTCTGGTTTTGGACGCACCAGCTCAATAAGCGTTTTCATCGGGGTACCGCCCCACCGGGCAATGCCGCTCCAGCCCTGGATGCAGTGATGCATGGTAATGTGCTCCACCGGGCACAGGCGTTCCAGATCGGCGAGCGAAAGCTCAACTGGGTTTTCCACCAAACCACCCACTCGCAGTTTGAAATCGTCAAATCCATGCTCTGCCAGATGCTTCCAGTCCTCTCTCACCGGCATTTTCCCGTTCGGCCAGAAGTAGGGCGAGATGTCCTTCTCAGAATACTTCTGGCGAGGGACCAGGCGGTTCAAGGTGAGAAGTTGCATGGGGTACGTCACGGACTTAAGCGCGCGCTGCAGCGTGCGCGGATGCCGCCATGACAAGTAATGCGCAACAACCCACGAGAGAAGAACTACGGCGATCCCTGCGAATCCCAGCCACATGCCCAGAGGGTACTGGTCGTCTGTGCCCCGCACAATGTGGTTCATATTCCGCGCAAATCCGGTCATCACCACCAGCGTGACATGCACTACGAGGAATGCTACAAAGCTGAGCATATTAAGGAAGTGGATGGACCGGGCCGATTGCCTGCCGCCGAAGATCCGCGCATACCAGGGAAACCGGTTTACTACGGCCGGCGACATGGCGATCCCGGTGAGAATAGCCACCGGGCCAAAGACAAAGACGACGGTGAAATACGCAATCTGCTGCAATGCGTTGTAGCCATAGAATCCGTTTGGCTCCGGAGGCATATGAAAGGTCGCATAGTGCACGAAGGTATTCCATGCCTGGGAAATCACCAGCGGGGAAGTAGGCACAATGCGTCGCCACTGCTCCGTCAGGAGAAGCATGGAGATGAAAATGATGCCGGTGGCGATGAAACCATGCACGTTGATGAAGTGCCAAACGCGAGCAATGCCAACGGTGTGACGGTACCCCGGCGTGCCGATCCAGGGGGAGATGTAACGGGCATCATCTTTTGCCGTCCAGATGCGGTCGCGAGGGACGGTGAGCGGAGTAAAACGTATCCATTCGCTCCCCGGAGTACAGTCATCATTGAAATAGAGGCGAGGATGGTCCATCAGGATCGAGAGGCCACTCCGGATCAACAGCATCACGAAAAGGAAATTAAAAAAATGGCAGTAGCGCACCCAGAGCGGAAATCCGTGTGGTCCTGAAAAATTGTTTGGATAGACCTGGGCAACGGGCGGTATATGAGGCACACCGGCCAGGGCAAACTGAATCCAGGCCGCTGCGAGCGCACAGAAGATGGCCAGAGCAATTCCAATCAGGATGGAAGGGCGGATCCAGACCCGGAAGCGGCGGTCGTCCGGGTAGTGCACCGCACGGTGCGCGGCATCAAAAGAAATCATAGTCCCGCCTCGAGTGCCCGCTTCCGCTGTGAACGGGCGTGGACTCTGGTTCGCGGTCAGCGGTGCTCTCAGGGCTATAATATCGCATAGCCACACATGAGGTCGTCCACACGGAGGGGAGAGACATGGTCCTTTTGAAGCGCGCATATGACCGGCCCAGTCCGAAAGACGGAAAGCGTTTTCTGGTGGAGCGTTTGTGGCCTCGTGGCATCAGAAAGGCCGATTTACCTCTTGAGGCCTGGATTAAAGAGGTTGCCCCAAGTACCGAACTGCGGAAATGGTTCAGCCATGATCCGGAGAAATGGAAGGAGTTCCAGCGCCGTTATCGCACTGAGCTTCAGCGCAGCCGCGCCGCCTGGATGCCGATTCTGGACGCGGCACGCAAGGGCACAATCACGCTCATCTTCAGTTCACATGATGCAGAGCGTAACAACGCAGTCGTGTTGAAGCACTTTCTAGAATCTCACTTAAGCCAGGCAAAAAGAGCTGCGTAAGCTTCTCTAAGTGGCGGATCTCGAAATTGGGTTGCGTGCTCGTGACTTCCTCTGTCCCCTTGGGCTAATTGGGCAATCCCAACGATTGCCCTGACATGAGAAGCGCAATCTGAGAGATGGTCAAATGGTCCGACTCGCGAAAATGAGGCTTCGACCTCGCAGGTCTGGAGCCTTGAGGTTTGGCATTGTCATCGGCCAGCAGGTTGAGTTCGTTCAGTCCCCAATAGCGGGTCTGGGCGCCCTCAAACATCTGGTTCAAATAGGTAGGTTCGTGTTCCTGGGAAAGGGAGAGTGCCTTCTGATAGGCGTCTTCCTGGCAATCGGCAAAGATGACCCGCGTCTTGCGATGGATCACGTTTCCGATGTTCCCATCCAGAATTAGCTCTTCAACGAGTTCCGCAATGTACCACCGAGCCGTTTCAGGGGAGTCGGCCATGTCCTTCCTTTCCAGTCATTTGCCGGGAAACCGGCTGCTTTCTCCGGTTCGTGATTGGCATAGATTGCACTCCGTACCACGCGCATCCGGAGAAAACCTTTCTGCCATATAAGTGTAAAGTTACCCGTTGGGAAATATGCCCAGATGAAATTTTTTTCATGATTAGGATTAACGATCTTAATCACGCCTGAATATCTCAAACAGGGCTTGCTCCGGACGGTATATCGCTGTACGATGTATTCAAATCATAACGAACCTCGGCAGTTTTTTTGCTGACGGTAGCAAGTCTCTCTCTTGGTTGAAAGCCCCGGAAATTTCCGGGGCTTTTAGATTGGGCCATACGAACTCCGCCGCCTGACCCAGACCGTTCCCGGCCGTGATTCATATGAGACCTACGCGTCATGCACCGAATTCAAAAGAATTCCACAAATGGCACAACCAATTAACCTCTATGACGGCAGCAATAGCGTGGAGGAAATGGATCAGGCTAGAACGGAAGTAGCTCTCGCGCCCAAGGACCCAAGGGTCGATTTGGGGCAAATGTCTTTATTTGCAACAAAGGCGCAAAACACCTCGGCTTCCCCAGAAATTGGATCAGGGGTGCGTTCCGCTGGTCACTCGTGCGGTGGGCTCGTGGATCCCGGCGGGGACCGCAGATCGCATGCCTTGCAGAGTCCAGTAGACTTTGCGCCGTGAACCGGCATATCGTTTGGTTATCAGGGCTGCGGCCGAGGAGATGGCCGCGCTCAATCGAATCGTGCGACGGTCCGGGAGAAGGCTATGGCGTGGCGATCCTTCCTGTTGAGCTCCATTTTTTTGTTATTGATTTCAGGCAGTGGCGTCGTTTTAGCCCAAACTCAGCTTCTCGCGCAAAGCCCGACTTTGCCGCAAACTCCTGTAGATAACGCCGGAGTCTATCGCGTCAACGCCCGCCTGGTCACGGTGGACGCGCAGGTTCGCGAAAAGAAAGACGGCCATGCGGTAACGGGGCTCACTCCGCGTGACTTCGAGATTTTTGAAGATAATGTGCCGCAGCAGATCAGCTCTTTCAGCCAGGATGAGCTGCCGCTTTCGGTGGTGTTGCTGTTTGATCTGACGGACAGTGTGCGCCCCGTACTGAAGCCGCTCGCCGATGGTGCGCTCGACGCTCTGCAACATCTCAAGCCGCAGGATGAAGTTGCGGTGATGACCTATTCGGCCACAGCGCAACTGCTGGCGAATTTCACCACTGATCGGTCGCGCACGGTGGACGCAATCAAACGGGCCAGCCATATGCAGAGCAGCGAGGCGGCGTTCTTCAATGAGGGCATGTTCCAGGCAGCGGCGCGGCTGGCAAAATCAGGCCGGCGCAGCAACCGTCGCGTGATCATCTGGCTTACGGATGACATTCCCAACTACCCTTCTGATGAGATCAGGCGGCGCTATGGGCGGAGCCTGGGGAAAGCCAAACTGCACAGCGAGAAGGAGGCTACGGAAGAACTCTGGCGTACCGGTACGGTAGTGTGCACACTGCTCCAGACCAGCCAGATTTCTGATAACGAGTTCTCCCTGCGCATGTCCAAAGCCGGTGAAACCATGCTCAATAAGATGCTCTATCCGCCGGGTGATGTACATAAGTATGCCCATGCTACCGGTGGACAGGTGGTAGAAGGAAGCAGCAGGCGCATTGATCAACGGCTGGCATCTTTAATAGATGACATCCGCATGCGCTACACGTTGGCGTACCACCCCGCAGGTGAAAAACCCAAAGGAAAGTTTTGTGCGATTGAAGTAAAGCTGGCTCCGGAAACAAGGAAAGCGCATCAGGACGCAGTGGTACAAGCCAGAGCCGGTTACTATCGCTGAAGTTATTGCAAGACATTAGTCTTCGCTTACTGAAGTGAGCACCGCGGCGGAGTTGATGCCTTCCGCAATCTCAGGAATAATCCCCAGCCGCACATAAATAGGATGGACAAGCTCGCGTATCCGTCCCAGGCGTAAAGCAAAGATCCCTGCGCCGGCGACGCAGGCAGCGCCTCCTATGGCCAGCGCAATCGGAGCTCCCAGGCGGGCGGCGAGCCATCCTGAGAGCAGGCTGCCAAAAGGCATCATGCCCACAATTGACACGGTGTAGTAGCTCATTACGCGGCCGCGTTTATCGTCAGGGGTAATCGTCTGCAAGATGGTGTTGCTGGAGGCCATCTGCTGCATCATTCCCAAACCCACCACAAACATCAGTACGTATGAAAGCCACAGCCAGCGGGAGGCGGAGAAGGCGATCAATCCGGCGCCGAACGCTGCCGAGGCAAGCCAGATTACGCGGCCCAGTCCCAGCACGCTTTTGCGCGCGGCAAGGATCACCGCGCCTGTGAGCGCACCAACTCCGGTAGCGCCCATGAGAAAGCCCAGAGTGTGCGGGCCGCCGTGCAGGATTTGTCCGGCAAAGATTGGCATCAGCACCATATACGGCATGCCCAGCAGGCTGGCCACGCAGAGCAGCAGCATCACGTCACGCACGGGCGCAAAGCCAGTGACGTACTGCCAGCCTTCTTTCAGATCAGCCAGTGTGTTCTTTCCCCGGCTCATTGGCGCAGCCGTGGCCAGGCGCATCAGGAGCAGGGAAGCAATCACCGCAAGATAGCTGAAGCCATCAATCAGGAAGCAGTAACCTTCGCCCACCACGGCAATGATCAATCCGGCAACTGAGGGCCCGATGAGGCGCGCCATATTGACCATGGAAGAGTTCAATGCGATGGCGTTGCTCAGGTCGCCACGGTCCGTGACCATCTCCAGCACAAAAGCCTGGCGCGCCGGCATGTCAAATGCGTTGATGGCTCCCTGGAAGGCGTTGAGCCCCAGGATGTCCCAGACCGTGATGCGTCCAGTGAGCGCGAGCACGGCAAGAGCAAAGGACTGCAGCATCGCCAGCACCTGCGTGACCACAAGAACGTGGTGGCGGTTCCAGCGGTCCACCCACACGCCGGCAAACGGAGCCAATAGGAATGTAGGAAGTTGTCCGGCGAAGCCGACTAATCCAAGCAGCATTGCTGATCCTGTGAGCCGGTAGACCAGCCAACTGGTGGCGATGCGGGTCATCCACGTTCCAATCAACGAGACGCTCTGCCCGCCGAAAAACAGCCGGTAGTTGCGATAGTGCAGCGCGCGTATAAGAAAAGGGATGCCTTCAGGCTGGGCTGAAGGCTTCTGGTTGGAGTTGGAATCAGCCATGCGTGAAAACAGGGTGCTTATGCTGAGATGCTTGCGCCCACCGCGCAGGTTCTATGATTGCAAAAACTCGAGCAGCATCGCCCACGACTGTCGTGCGGCGCGCGGCTGATAGGAATCGCGCTCGTCACAATTGAAGCCGTGGCCGGCATCTGAGAACTCCACGTTGGCATATGTCTTGCCGGATTTGCGCACAGCTTCAATCACGGCGTTGCGCTGCTCCGGAGGGATATTTTTATCCAGACCTCCCCAGAAAAACAGCATGGGAGCATGAAGGTGCGGTGCGCGGTCCAGCAGAGAGGCAATGCCACCTCCGTAAAAGGATGCCGCGGCATGAAGCGGCAGGATGGAGTTGGCCAGGAACGATATTCTTCCTCCCATGCAATAGCCGGTGGAACAGATGCGATCATGCTGCACATTCTTCTGGTTCTGCAGCCACTCAAACGCGGCCCGGAGGTCGGCTTCAGAGCCGGGAACCGTCATGGCTTCCATGTGTGGCCTTACGCCAGGAAAATCGGAGTAACTGCCTTCAAATCCCGGAGCGGTGCGATGAAAAAGTTCAGGAGCAATGGCAACGTAACCTTGCGCAGCAAAGCGCTCGGCCACGTTACGAATATGCGAGTTCACGCCGAAGGCTTCCTGCAAAACGATGATTCCGGGATGAGGAGATGAATCGTCCGGGCGGGCAACATAGCAGTCCATGGTAGTTCCATCAGGGACATTCAAAGTAATCTTGTCTTTTGCGATGTTGGTTTGGGGCAATGCGAGTCTCCTTCTCTTATGAAACCATTCATCATAGCAGTGTGGCATGCAGCGTCGCGCGCTCTCCCACAACAGCCCTTGCTGCCCTGATTCTTCGCGTGTACTGTGCATGCAAAAGATTCTCACGGCACTGGCCTCTCATTTAGAATCTTGCGTTGGTTGCGAGAGGTGATCTGTGCCGCTGCCTGAATACCATCAACTGGTTGATGAAGCCAAAAAGGAAATCAAAGAGATTGATCCTGCTGAGCTGAAGCGAATGCGGCAGTCCGGGAGCGACTTTAAGCTTATCGACGTGCGCGAACCCGACGAAGTTGCGCAGGGCGCAATTGCCGGCTCTGTTGCGCTGCCGCGAGGTCAACTGGAGCACAAGATTGACAGCATCACCACAGACAAGAACGCGCCCATCGTGTGCTACTGCGGCGGTGGTGGCCGTTCCGCACTGGCCGCACAAAGCCTCAAGCGCATGGGTTTTAAAAATGTGATGTCGCTGGCCGGCGGATACAAAGGATGGAAGGCGGGAAAAGAGTAGCCGCTAGCGCTTAGCCGTTAGCACTTAGTGCTTGTATTCGCTAAAGGCTTCTCCAACCGAGAAAAAACCTGCACCGCAAAAGACATTTCCACGATTACCTATTTCAAGAGGACACATGAAACTCAACGGAATCAAACTAACCTGGCTTGGGC
>DATFDA010000080.1:0-8652 GCA_035252525.1 Candidatus Angelobacter sp.
GAGATGAACGAAAACACTAGGATTCTTTGGATCGGAAACCGGAACCAATCAAGGGAAGTTGCAGAGGCCATTGAGAAAGCCGGCTATGAAGTTTCAGTTACCGCAGATCTCACTGCGGCGCTGGAGAAGTTGCGCAAACAGCAGATAGCGCTGATTGTGCTTGAGAATGAGACCTCCTGCGTGCAGGGCGAGCTGGTGGCAGTGCGGCTCAAGGGCGTAGCGCCCAAAGTGCCGATTCTCCTGTTATGTGAGCCGCTGGATTCAGGAGCGCCGCAGGTGTTCTTTGTGAACCTGATCCTCAGTCTTAGAGCGGCTCCGGAACTCCTGCTGCGTTCCATTCAAACGCTGGTTCCGTACCAGAGCAGCAGGAAGACCGGAACTTAGACTCTCTCCGCCGCAAGCAGTTGGCGTCGGGCGCGGTGCCAGGTGTGCCACAAAATTCTGAGCGTCGCCATGACGGGGATGGAAAGAAAAACGCCAATTACGCCTGCCACTTCGCCTCCGGCGAACACGCCGAAGAGGACCAGAAGCGGATGCAGCTCCAGAGTGCTGCCCATGATGCGCGGCGAGGTCACGTAATCCTGGATGCCGCGCCAGATCAGCAGAACCAGCAACAGCCAGAACACGTGGCCGTAGCCGGCGGTGAAAGCCACAGCAATCACAGCGAGTCCGCCAATCACGGGACCAACCACAGGGATAAATTCCAAAGCTCCGGCGGAAGGCCCAAGGGCAAAAGCATAAGGGACACCCATGGCCCAGAAGACAAAAGTGAGCACCACCATGGCCAGCGCCGCCAGAGTCATTTGCGCGCGAATAAAGTGGCCCAGCATGGTGTTCATCTCTTCCACTGTGGACGCCACAATCAAACGGTTCCGGTGGTCCTCCACGGAACTCACAATGGCTTCGGCAAACTTGCGGCCGTCCTTCAGGAAGAAAACGGCCAGAATGGGAACCAGTAGCAGCCACCACGTATTCTGGATGCTTCTTGCCGCGCGGAAGACGAAGTTCTGGATGGCAGAGATGATCTCATTGCGATGCTCGCTGATAAATTCCTGGATTCTTTCCGCTGTGGCTTTGCTCCAGCCGTGTTGCAACGCGAGCTGGTTCACAAGCTCGCCGTTGCCAATCCGGTCCATCAACTGCGGCGCCTGATGCCGGAGCTTGTTGGCTTCATCCATCACAGTTGGCCCCACGGCAACAAACAGGACGGCGAGTGCAGCTACAAAGACCACGTAAACGGCGGCAATCGCCGCGCCACGCGAGCCGCGAAACCATTTTTCCAGCCGCGCAACCGGGGCTTCGAGCAAATAGGCAAAGAAAATGGCGAACAGGAAGGCGATGATCGCGCGCCAGGCAGAGTAGAGGAAAAGCAGGATCAGCACGAACACCAGCGCTGTGAACAGCGCCTGCGCAGTCCTTTTGTCGAAAAGCTTAATCATACCGGGAAACAGCGCATACTCCTGTGGCCAGGCTGCCCCGATTGTACAGCAGTCAATCGGCGGCACTTGCCGCTTTCAGGCAAAGCTGTGGCCCTCTTGCCTAACTACGGAGCCGGGGTTAAGTAGTTCCGCAGGGGTTACCTAAGTGCGATTTACCAGCAAAAATCCAGCTCTGGATGGGCTAAAATCAACAGTGGATGCCGCGCAGGAAAAAGCCAATCAAACCGGCTCCACAGGAAGATCTCTCCAAAGACCTGTGGATTTCGCCCCGATTTTCTCTTAAAGGCCAGAACGGCGACCGCGCCTGGGACCATCGTCAGGTGGGCAATCCCGGCAGCGCGCGTTTCCTGGAACTGGCGGACATTGCTCTTGGCACGCGCAAGCCGGAACCGCGCAAGAAAGCACCTGTGGGCCCTGCGCACGTAACTTCCAAGCCTGAACCTTACACTCGCTAGCTTTCTCGCTTTCCTTCTTGTAAATCATTTGAGCCTGAAGCTGCGATAATCAAATAGAACAACTCCATGCCTGAACTGCCTGAAGTAGAAACCATTGCGCGCGGCCTGCATCGCCGTGTTGCCGGCGACAGCATTGAGACTGTCTGGGTCGGCAGCAAACCGGAGCCGCTCAAATCTCCGGCAGGCGAAATCGCCCGGACGCTGGAAGGCGCTCGCATTGAACGCGTCCAGCGCGTAGGCAAGCACATTGTGTTTGATCTGAAGAGGAGCGACGGGGCGGCCGAAAGTGAATGGATCGTGCACCTGGGCATGACCGGGCGAATGCTGGTCACCAACTCCGGTGCTGAACCGGCCAGGCACACACATCTTGTGGCGCACCTTCAGTCGGGAAGAGAGCTGCACTTTGTTGATCCTCGACGCTTTGGGCGGCTGGAGGTTCGGAGAGCCGGCTTTCAGGGCCCGGGTAAAGAACCGCTGCACATAAGCCGCGAAGATTTTGCTGCGCTGTTCCACAAGAGCAAGGCGCCTATCAAAGCAGCGCTGCTGAACCAGAAATTGCTACATGGTGTTGGCAATATCTATGCTGATGAAAGCCTGTTCCGTGCAGGCGTGCGTCCGCGGCGACGCGCCAACACGCTGACGCGAGCAGAACTCGAACGCCTGCACGCTGCTTTGCAAGAGGTGCTCAAAGAGGCCATCTCGGCAGGAGGTTCTTCAGTTTCTGATTACGTTGATGCTGATGGCGAAGCCGGGTTCTTCCAGTTGCAGCATCGCGCTTACGGCAGGGAAGGCGAACCTTGCCTGGTCTGCAAAACGCCTATAAAGAAGATCGTGGTCGGAGGACGGGGCACGCACTACTGCCCGAAATGCCAGAAGTAGGTTCACCATATCGTTTGACCAGTGGGCTGATGCAGTTATATCCCCTGCAAATCCTTCCTGAAATCCGCAGGCAGAACACCCTATAATACTGTCATGCCCAAGAAGGTGGTTCACGCTGCCTGCCCGCACGATTGTCCCGACGCGTGCGGAGTTCTGGTTACGGTGGAAGACGGCCGCGCAACGCGCATTCAGGGTGATCCCAGCCATCCCGTTACCCGAGGGTTCCTCTGCGCCAAGGTCACCAAGTATCTTGATCGTGTTTACTCGCCCGAGCGGGTTTTGTATCCCATGCGCTGCGTCGCGCGCAAAGGCCAGGGAAAAGGGAATGCAGGCGATTTTGTCCGCATCAGTTGGGATGAGGCCCTGAGTGAAATTGCGAACCGCTTCAGGCAGATTTCCGCCGAGTTCGGGCCGGAAGCAATCCTTCCTTATTCCTATGCCGGCAACATGGGAGTTCTCAGTTACGCCGGTATGTCGCATCGCTTCTTTCATCGTCTGGGGGCATCGCAACTGAACCGCACCATTTGCGCCACGGCCGGCGGCGACGCCCTGATTACCGTCACTGGCCGCAAGCTGGGCACGGAGCCGGAGCAGTTTGCCCACTCAAAGTACATCATTGCCTGGGGCGCCAACATCCACGGCAACAATGTTCATCTTTGGCCTTTCATTGAAGAGGCGCGGCGCAACGGCGCCAAGCTGGTAGTGATTGATCCTTACAAGACCCGCACCGCGCGCTGCGCCGACTGGTACCTGCCCATCAATCCGGGGACTGATGTAGCGCTGGCGCTGGCCATGATGCACGTGATCATCAATGAAAATCTTTTTGACGCGGAGTACGTCAGCAAGTACACGCTCGGCTTTGAAAAACTGAAAGAACGCGTGCAGGAGTATCCACCTGAGCGGGTGGCCCAGATCACCGGAATCAGCGCCGGTGACATCCAGACTCTGGCGCGTGAGTACGCCACCACCACGCCGGCTGTTATTCGCGTCAATTACGGTGTGCAGCGCGCAGAGAACGGCGGCATGGCCGTGCGCGCCATCTCCATGCTGCCGTGCATCACCGGTTCCTGGCAGCACATGGGAGGCGGACTCTGGCTTTCGCTCAGCGGAGCATTTCCATTTGACCGCCAGAGCCTCGAAATACCGGAACTCATGCTGAAGAGCCCTCTGGGCCGCCCCTCGCGCACCATCAATATGGTGGAACTGGGGCAGGCGTTAAACACCGTCAATGATCCGCCGGTGAAAGCCATCTTTGTTTACAACTCAAATCCGGCGGTGGTTGCGCCCAACCACAATGATGTGGTCCGCGGATTCCTGCGGCCTGACCTCTTTACCGTAGTGCATGAACAGTTTTTCACTGACACGGTGAACTACGCGGACATGGTGCTTCCGGCCACCACGTTCTTTGAACACAAAGATTTGCTTTCTGCTTACGGGCATTGTTATGTCCAGGTTTCCAATCAGGCCATTACTCCTCTGGGCGAGTGCAAATCCAACAGTGAACTCTTTCGCCAACTCGCGGGCAAGATGGGCTTTAGCGAGGAATGCTTCAATGACACCGACGACGAGATGATCGATCTGGTGCTCAGCGCGAAGAATGGAGCGGTTGATCCTGACGGTTGGCTCAAAGGAATTGGCCGCGCAAGATTGGAGAGTGAAGGGCACGTACGGCTCAACCTTGGTGACGGACCTTTCCTCCCTTACGCCAAGGGAGGCTTTACCACGCCCAGCGGCAAAGCTGAACTTTACAGCGAATCTCTCGCGGCCAAGGGGCTGGACCCCATTGCTTCCTTTGTGCCTCCCAGCGAGTCGCGCCATGTTGAGAAAGCGCGCAGATTCCCCTTGGAGTTGCTCTCGCGCAAGGCCGATAACTTTTTGAACTCGAGCTTTTGCAACATTCAAGCCGTGCAGAAAATGGAGCATCCGGAGTTGCTGGAGATCAACGCCGCAGATGCCGCGCCGCGTAATATCCGGGAAGGAGACTGGGTGCGTGTGTTCAATGTCCGGGGCGAGGTCCGGCTGCGCGCGCACGTTAATGGTTCCGTCCAGCCCGGAGTTGTCGCCGCTCGGCTGAACTGGGCCCGTCTCGCGCCCGATGGAAAGAGCATCAACGCTCTTACCTCGGAAGTTCTTACTGATATCGGCGCGGGACCAACGTTTTACTCCTGCCTGGTTGAGGTTGAGCCGGTTCGCGGCGAATTAAGTTAAAAATCCTTACAAACCTTATGCAAGTTTCTTTTTCTTATTCGTTCCAAGTACACGGATCAGACCGCCTGCTCGGGGAAGGGTGGAGTGGCTCTGCTCCTCATGAATATTGCTTTGGACGCTGAGTAAACGCTGGGTTAATATGGCACGATCAAGTTAACTCCCGTATAATCTGAGTTTTTCCCAACTTGTTCTGAGGGTAGTCATATCTTGGTGTTCTTTAAGAGAGCCAGTCAGAATTGCGCCCAAACGGTCCTACCGGTGGCGCTGGTCTTCGCATTTTTTGTTCTCTGGCTTGAACCCGCACAGGCAATAGCCCAGCAGCAGACGCAAACTCCGCAGCAGACGCAAACTCCGCCGGAGCCGCAAACTCCGCAGCAGACCCAAACGCCGCAGGTAATCGAACACATTGACGTCATCGGCAATCGCAGAATCCCCAAAGAAAGCATTACCTCGCGCATCTATACTCGTGAAGGCGATATCTACGATCCGGCTGCTCTGGAGCGTGACCTGCAATCGGTATGGAACACCGGGTATTTTGATGACGTTCGGATCGAGCGGCAACAGGGGGCCAAAGGCTGGATCATTAATTTTTATGTGCGGGAAAAACCCACCATCCGCACCATTGATTACCACGGCCTGAACTCAGTCTCTCAAAGCGATGTTCTGGAGCGCTATAAGAAAGTTAAAGTCGGCCTTACCCAGGACAGCCCGTACGATCCTACGAAAGTGATCAAGGCCAAAGTCGTCCTGCAAGACCTGCTGGCGGAGCACGGACGGCAGTTTGCCAACATTACCGTGCAAGTGCAGGAGATCCCGCCTGCGGCTGTGGCCGTGACCTTCAACGTAAAAGAGGGTCCTAAGATCAAAGTGGGCAAAATTACCTTCCAGGGCAATAAGCACGTTTCCAGCCGCAAGCTGCGCGCCTCCATGAAGAACCTGAAGCCGGTGGGCATTCCCAGCTCAATTTTCCTGGAGAACCTTTTCTCGCGGACCTTTGACGCTTCCAAGCTTGAAGAAGACGCCGAACGCGTGCGCGATGCACTCCAGCACGAGGGCTATTTCAAAGCCGTGGTGGAAGACCCCAAAACCAACCTGCGCACCATCAACGGCGGGTTCCACATCCCGCTTATTCAGAAGCGTCCGGCCAAGGTCATGGACATCAATATTCCCCTGGAGGAGGGATACAAGTACAAGCTGAAGGCCATCACATTCCGCAATGCCAGCGGCTTCCTCCCGGAGGAGAAGCTGCGTACCCTTTTCCCCATTAAAGATGGCGAGACGTTTGACACGCATCTTCTTGGCAAGGGAATTGAGAACATGCGCAAAGCTTACGGCGCATTCGGCTACGTCAATTTTGCTGAGGTGCCGTCTTTTGATATCGATGACGAAAAGAAGCTGATCACAGTCACCATCGATATCGATCCCGGCAAGCCCTACTACGTGCGGCGCATCGAATTTCAGGGCAACACTACCACCCGCGATCGCGTGATCCGCCGTGAGTTGCTGGTGCAGGAAGGCCAGATATTCAACAGCCAGGCCTGGGACGTGAGCATTCTCCGCCTCAACCAGCTCAATTACTTTGAAGCGCTCAAGCCGGAAGATGACACGGTCATCAAACGCGACGATCAGAACGGCACCGTGGACCTGACAGTCAAGGTCAAGGAAAAGAGCAAGAACAGCATTGGACTGACCGGTGGCGTTAGCGGCCTGGAAGGATCATTCATCGGTCTCAATTACGAAACCAACAATTTCCTTGGCTTGGGTGCGACGCTTACGCTCCAGGGAAATGTCGGCAGCCTCTCCCGGGTGCTCCTCTTCGGCTTCACCGAGCCGTACATGTTTGACCGCCCGCTCTCCATGGGTTTTACCGTTTACAACCGCAGGTTTGATTTCAACCAGGCGCAGCAGGCATCCATCCTTGCGGGACAGAACCTGAACCTGCCGGCTTCAGTGCTCAATCAATTGCTGAATTACAACCAGTCCAGCACCGGTTTTACCACCTCGGCGCGCTACGCCCTTGGCCGGTCGTTTAAGACTGTGGGCCTGGCTTACTCGCTGGACAACACCACCATTAATACGTTCAGTGATGCCTCGCGCAATCTTTTCCAGACCGTCAACTTCCGCAGCATTTCAGGCCCGAATGCGCTGAAGGGAATTGTCACCAGCTCTGTTACGCCTTCATTCGGCTTCAGCACCATTGACAGTCCCATTCGCCCGCACAAAGGCTCCAGTTTTTTCCTCTCCACGGAAGTTGCCGGACTCGGCGGTAATGTCCGGTTCTATCGCCCGGTAGCGGCATATACCCGCTGGACGCCGCTTTATCACCAGAACACCCTGGGTATACGCCTGCAGGGAAGCTTCATTGGCGGCTGGGGCGGGACAGAAGCTCCTCCATACCAGCGGTTCTACATGGGTGGCGAATCCGATCTGCGCGGATTTGACGTTCGCACCGTTTCTCCTTACGTCTTTGTCAGCACGGTGCAGAACGTCACGCTGACCAACCCTGATGGCAGCCCGGTTCCTGTTGATCCCACCAATCCGCGCCGCGGAAGCATCCAGATTCCCATTCCGGTCAACAACATCACCCTGCCCGGAGGCGATACCCAGGGCATTGCCAATGTGGAGTACAGAATAAAAGTGGTCGGGCCGGTTGTGATTGCGCCTTTTGCCGATTTCGGAATGGATTTTGTGAGCCTGGATTCGCAACTCAAAATCGCTCCCGACGCCATCACTCAGTTGAACAATACCGTCTTTGGCTGCCCCGGCATCGGCCTCAATTTCCTGTGCACAGGCGGATCCTCGATCCCATTTAGCGCGGACTTGAAACCGGTTCCAGGCACCAACTTTGTGCCGCGTCTTTCCACCGGACTTTCACTGCAGGTGATGCTGCCGATTGTGCAGCAGCCGTTCCAGATTTATTACGCGTACAATCCCTTGCGGCTTGACACGCTGGTGAAATCGCCCAGCCCCATCTCTCGGTCCCTGTTCCCCGCGGGCGCGGCCGGCGACTTCACCTTCCAGCAGTCGATTTCCAGCCTGGCTCCGGATTTCCGGCTCCAGGAACCCCGGAAAACTTTCCGGTTTACCATCAGCACCACGTTCTAAGGAGAAACCCTTGTTTGACGCTACCGGACACACAACTTATAATCTTGAGCATTCGACCATTCCAGGGAATCCAGCATTCAAATGCGGTCGGCTGTGAAGCACTTGTGCGTCCGGTCTCGAGTGGAAGTAAGTCTTCAAAAAGATCCAAGGAGTAACACAAACAATGTTCCGTTCGTTCAAGATGTCCATGACCGTGCTCGCCTTAGGGCTGAGCGCACTCTTCACCTCGGCCGCCCTGGCGCAAGCTGCTGCCGCTCCAGCAAATAACGCTGCAAATGCTGCCACTGCGGGCAGCGGTAAGATTGCCATCGTCAACATTCAGGAGGCCATTGGCGCCACCAACGAGGGCAAAAAGGAGTTCGAAGCGCTGCAACAGAAGTTCAGCCCCAAGCAGGCCGAGCTTAAAACCCAGAATGACGAAGTGGAGAACCTCAAGAAGCAGTTGCAGACGCAGGGTGACAAACTGAGCGACGAGGAAAGAAGCACCCGTGTAAAGTCGCTTGAGCTCAAGCAGAAGACCCTGCAGCGCAACTATGAAGATGCACAGGCGGAGTTTCAGCAGGCCG
>DATFDA010000081.1:0-2670 GCA_035252525.1 Candidatus Angelobacter sp.
CCACCACGATTGGCAAGCATGCTCATGCACTTCGCAGTGAAGGAAAGACGGTGCTGCTGTGTGCCGCAGATACTTTTCGCGCCGCGGCGATTGAGCAACTGGAGATCTGGGGATCGCGCACAGGCGTTGAGGTAATCAAGACAAAGCCGGGCGGCGATCCTTCCGCGGTCCTTTTTGACGCGCTGAATGCGGCCAAGGCGCGACGCACTGACAGCGTGATTGTTGACACAGCCGGCAGGCTGCACACCAAGACCAGTTTGATGGCGGAACTGGAAAAGATGAAGCGCACGGCGCAGAAAGTGATTCCCGGCGCTCCCCATGAAGTTCTCCTGGTCATGGACGCAACTACGGGGCAGAACGGGCTGCAACAGGCGCGGTTATTTACGGAATCGGCCGGTGTGACGGGTATTGTGCTCACCAAGCTTGACGGCACCGCTAAAGGCGGCGTGGTGGTGGCGATTTCGCGCGAGC
The DNA here is from genome assembly GCA_035252525.1 of Candidatus Angelobacter sp. GTDB lineage: Bacteria > Acidobacteriota > Terriglobia > Terriglobales > Acidobacteriaceae > Angelobacter. Next base: position 472 of record DATFDA010000081.1, read on the forward strand.
TCGGCCTACCGGTGCGGTACGTGGGTGTGGGTGAAAAAGCAGGTGATCTGCTTCCTTTCAGTGCAGAGAATTTTGCTGATTCACTGTTTGCGGCATGACATGGAGTTCTCAGGACGAGCAGTACATGCGGCAGGCCCTGAAGCTTGCTGAGAAGGGCACATCCCTGGCTTCCCCCAATCCGCGGGTGGGAGCTGTTGTGGTGAATGCATCCGGCGAGACCGTGGGCAGCGGCTTTCATACATATCTCGGCATTAAGCACGGTGAAGTGCTGGCGCTGGAAGAGGCGGGAGCAAAAGCTCGTGGAGCGACTCTCTACCTGAATCTGGAACCTTGCTGTCATCAGGGGCGCACTGGTCCTTGCGCCGATGCGGTGGTTGCGGCCGGCGTACGGCGAGTAGTTGCCGCCATGACAGATCCGAATCCACTGGTCGCGGGAAAAGGGTTGGAAAAGCTGCGGAGGGCCGAAATTCAGGTGGAAGTAGGCCTGATGGAGGAGCAGGCGCGCAAGCTGAATGAAACCTTTGCGCGTTACATCCTTTCGCGCCGTCCACTGGTTACTCTGAAATCCGGCATGACGCTGGATGGAAAGATCGCACCACCCCCGGGCGAGTCGGCGAATCCGTCAGCGCTGGGCGCAGGCGGCGCAACCGGCGGATGGATCACCAGCGTTGAAGCGCGCGCGCATGTGCAGGAGCTGCGGCACGAATCGGACGCAATCATGGTAGGCGTGGGCACGATTATTGCCGATGATCCGCTGCTCACGGACCGGACAGCCAGAGCTCGCCGCCGTCCGCTACTCCGAGTAGTGCTGGATTCGCGTCTGCGGCTTCCTCTTGAGTCGCGACTGGTCAGGACAGCCAAGGAAGATGTCCTGGTGTTTTGCTCATTTGCTGAAGAAAAGAAGCGAAGTGAACTGGAGAAGCTGGGGATTCGGGTGGAGCAGGTTCCGCTGGGTTCCAGCGACGGCCGCCCTGATTTGATCAGCATCGCGAAACGGCTAGGTGAACTGGAGATCACAAGCCTGCTGATTGAAGGTGGCGCGCTGGTGAACTGGGCCGCGCTGGCGGCAGGCGTGGTGGACAAAGTTTTTCTGTACTATGCACCGAAGATCCTTGCCGGGACAGGCTCGGTCCCATTTGCCGCCGGGGCAGGATTCAGGCGAATGAGCGAAGCGGCGGTGGTGAAGAACGTAAGCGTGCATCGTTTTGGAGAGGATTTCGCGGTAGAAGGTTACTTGAGAGATCCTTATGTCCCGGAGGATGCAGCCTGATGTTTACCGGACTCGTGCAGGAGACCGGCCGTATTGCAGGACTTAAGCGGCTTACGGGCAGAAATGAACGCGAGGTGACGCGCATCACCATTGCCGCAAAAAACGTTCCCAAAGAATTGAAGATGGGTGACAGCGTGGCGGTGAGCGGCGTTTGCCTGACAGCGGTGCAGGTGAAGCGCAAAGAATTTTCCGCAGACCTGGCTAAAGAGACTATGCAGCGTACCTCATTGGCCAGGCTGAAGAAGGGCACAGTGGTGAACCTTGAATTGCCGGCGCGCCCACAAGACAGGCTGGGAGGGCACATTGTGCAAGGGCACGTGGACGGCACGGGCAAGCTGGTGAGTTTTACTCGGATCAAGGGCAGAGATGACTGGCGGCTGGTGATTGAGATTCCCACATCGCTGGCGCGATACGTGGTGGCGCAGGGATCTATCTGCGTGGAGGGAATCAGTCTGACTGTAGCGTCAATTGAAGCAGACCGGCTGGAAATCGCCATCATCCCCCATACGCTTGAAGCAACCAACCTGCAACAGTTGCAACCCGGAGATTTAGTCAATCTTGAGGTGGATGTGCTGGCAAAGTATTTGGAGAAGATGGTGAAGCGGGATGCAGGCAATAAGCTCAGCAAGAATGAGTTGATACGAAAGGGGTTTTAACACCCGCTCCTTGTTGCGCCGGACTGCACACCTAGAAAACAACAGCACAGCCAGGTTCGACTGTGCTGCTGGTCAAAAGGTTCAACTTCGAGAGGAAAACCTTTTATTTCCATCCTGGTTGTAGGCCGGCTCACGGATGGTTGGCTCCGGCAATGCTCCTGGCTTCGCAGCCGGACTTCACCGGCTGCGGCGGTGAAATCTAAACTTTTCCTGAGAGTGCCGTCACAAAGATGTAGACGAGGGCGACACAGATTGCCGCTGCGACACGCCACT
>DATFDA010000082.1:0-8863 GCA_035252525.1 Candidatus Angelobacter sp.
GGCCGCTGGTCAAGACCACATCACATTATCTTTAATGTAGCCAACTCGGCGGTAGCCGTGTGGCAGTCATATTTTACTTATCACCTGACTTTGGCGAAGCTGCAACATAATATAGCGTTTCTGCTGATGCTTTGCGCCTGCGTCTACTTCCTGGCCAATACCTTGCCGGTGGCAACCATCATTTGCCTGACCGAACATAAGAGTCTGCGGAATGTGTGGGGCGACTGCTATTTCTGGTCGCTGCCTTACTATCTTGCCGGAGGCGCTATAGCCGGGATGGTGCGCTGGGCCAACGAGCACCTTGGCTGGGAAGCTACTTTGCTCGCGCTGCCGGCCATGTTCATCATTTACCGCTCTTATCGTCTTTATGTGACCAAGCTGCAGGATGAGAAAAAACACGTTTCTGAAATGGCGGAACTCCACCTGCGGACGATTGAAGCGCTGGCCCTGGCGATTGAGGCCAAAGACCAGACCACGCATGATCATCTGGAGCGGGTGCGCATCTACGCCATTGAAGTAGGAAAAAAGCTGAACTTGAAAAAGGACGAATTGGATGCCCTGCGCGCAGCCGCGCTTCTGCACGATATTGGAAAACTTGCGGTTCCCGAACACATTATTTCCAAGCCGGGCCGTCTCACTCCGGAAGAATTTGAAAAGATGAAGATCCACCCGATTGTGGGTTCAGAGATTCTGGAACGGGTAAAGTTCCCTTATCCCGTTGCTCCCATTGTGCGCGCTCACCACGAGCGTTGGGACGGACGCGGTTATCCCGACGGTCTGGCAGGCGAGCAGATTCCGTTGGGCGCCAGGATCCTCTCCGCAGTGGATTGCCTTGACGCGCTGGCCACAGATCGGCAGTACCGGAAAGCGCTTCCTTTGGATGACGCCATGCGCCGAGTGGCCGATGAATCCGGCAGGGCCTACGATCCCAGGGTGGTTCAACTTCTGCAGGAGCACTATCAGGAGCTGGAACAGATTGTCCGTTCCCAGTCCGCACGGTGTGAGCACCAGAAATTGTCGACTGATTTGAAGGTTGAACGCGGGGAAGCCCCAGCCAGCGGATTTGACGCAGCGCGAGAACCTGATTCCGGCAGCGGCGTTGCTTTCCTCTCTTCGATTGCAGCGGCCAGGCAAGAAGCACAAACGCTGCTTGAACTGAGCCATGATCTGGGCAATTCGCTCAGCTTGAGTGAGATCCTTTCGCGACTGAGCGAACAGTTGAAGCGGCTGGTGCCTTTCCACGCGATTGCCGTTTACGTTCTGCGCGATGAATGCCTGGTTCCAGCATATGCCGCCGGCGCCAACTTTCCGGTGTTCGCATCGCTACGCATTCCCATCAGCGTTGGCCTTTCCGGTTGGGTTGGGCACAATCGCAAACCCATCCTGAACGGAAATCCCACCATGGAGCCGGGCTATCTGAATGGGCCTGACAATACCCCGCTGTACTCCGCGCTTTCAGTACCGCTGGAGGGGTCAAATGACGTTGTGGGCGTGCTGACTTTGTATCACGCAGTGGCCGATGCCTACACAACGGATCATCTCCGCATTCTGATGGCCATTAATTCCAGAGTTGGCCTGGCCATTGAGAACGCGCTTGCCTTCCAGGAGGCGGAAAACTCAGCCACCACTGACTACCTTACCGGTTTGCCCAACGCGCGTTCTTTGTTCATGCATCTTGATCGTGAGCTGGCGCGCTGCCGCAGGCTGAAAACCACAGTGACGGTCATGGTTTGCGACCTGAATGGGTTCAAAAAGATCAACGATCATTTTGGGCACCTGGAAGGGAACAGGACCCTGAAACTGTTCGGGCAAATCCTGCAGGAATCATGCCGCGAGTATGACTATGTGGCGCGGATGGGCGGCGACGAATTTGTAATTGTGGCTCCTGGGTTGAGCGCCAAGGCGGCGGAAGGCCGGGGAGTGCGCCTCAGCGAATTGGCCCGCCAGGCGGGCAGGGAAGCCTGCGGAGTTGATTGGCTCTCTCTCAGTGTTGGTTTTGCTATTTCGTCCGTGGACAGCATGGATGCTGAGCAACTGCTGGCACAAGCAGACCGGCGCATGTATGCGCAAAAGCAGGAACACCACCGTCGCAAGGATTCGCAGCCACATCTTGCTGTTATCTCTTCCGACGGAGCGGCGGCCATCTGATGTTCCGCTCGCTGTTGCTGGCGCTTCTTCGCTTCGTTGTGTTGATGCTCGTGGCTGGTCTGGCTGGAGCAACTCTGGTCCGTGTTGCGCCCGGTTTCTCTTCTGACGCTCAGGAACTCACTCCCGGCCTCTCCAGCGAGAGCATTCAGGCAATCAGGCAGGCGCGCCTGGCAGATAGCAACGTACCGCAGTTCTACCTGCATTACTTGAATGGACTGCTGCATGGAAACCTGGGCACATCACAATCGCTAAACCAGCCAGTTCTTGATCTCTTGCGCGACCGGCTCCCAGTCTCTCTTCGCAGTCTTGCTCTGGCGTTGCTGGTGGCGTGGAGCGTGGGGCTTGCGCTGGCTGTGGGCGCTTTCCGGGTGAGGTCGCGCTGGTTCGTAGCGGCCGCTGATTCCAGCGGAGGCGCATTCATCTCCACCCCGGCTGCCGTTCTGGCTCTTGTGTTTCTCATGATGAGGTGGCCCCCGGTTCTGGCGGTTGGTCTGCTGGTCTTTCCTAAGATCTACCGGTACTCGCGAAACCTGATGGAAGAGTGCCTTGAATTGCCGCACATTGTTGTTGCGCGCGCCAAGGGAGTAGGGCCGTGGCGTCTTCTGAGCTGGCATGTTGTTCCCATTGCCATCCCGCAGTTGATCGCGCTGGTTGGGGTCTCTATCAGCCTGGGGTTGGGGGCGTTACTGCCAGTTGAAGTTTTCTGCGACCTGCACGGCATCGGGCAACTTGCATGGACAGCCGCCCAGTCGCGTGATCTGCCCTTGTTGGTGAACCTCACATTCGTGGTGAGCTGCCTAACTATTGGGGCCATCATGTGCTGCGATCAGCTTCGCCGGCTGGCAGGGCGGGAAGCGACCGCATGAAGATGCTGCACAAAATCGCCATAGCTGTATTGTTAAGCGCGGCTTTGGCTTCTGTGTTGGCGCGTTATATCGCTCCGGCCGGCTACGAGCAGCAGTTCCGTGATGAAGCCCAGGCCCGGCCTTCAATTCACCATCTTCTTGGCACTGATGATCTGGGGCGTGACCGCTTTGCGCGCGTAGTTTATGGAATGCGTGTGTCTTTTTTTCTGGCCCCGCTGGCTGCTCTTTTAAGCACCATTCTTGCCGCTGCCGTGGGAGGAATTGCAGGATTTTGCGGCGGCTGGGTTGAACGGCTTGTGATGGGAGCCACAGACCTGTTCCTGGCTCTTCCGTGGCTCTTTCTGTTGATCACCGTTCGCGCCGTCCTGCCGTTGAACCTATCTCCGGTGGCGTCCGTGATTATCACTTTTGCCCTGCTTGGGATGCTGGGCTGGGCTCCCGCTGCGCGGGTGATCTGCGCTGGAGCCAGGCAAGCGCTGCAGTCTGACTTTGTATGGTCCGCGCGGGCACGCGGATGCGGAGGCCTCAGGCTGATTCGGGTGCATCTTCTGCCCAGTTTGCGCCCAGCGCTGGCGGCACAATTCTTTCTTTCCATCCCGGTATTCATCATCGCGGAAGCCAACCTGGGAGCCTTGGGACTGGGGGTTTCTGAGCCTCTGCCATCTTTGGGCGGCCTGGTCTGCGAGTTACAAGACTTTGTCATGTTACGTCCGGAACCTTGGCGGCTTGCTCCACTTGTAGTACTTATCGTGGTAATTGGCGCCTTCCAGGTATTGCTCAGTAAACAGGAGGTACACGCGTGAGAGCCCGGGCACTACTTATCTCACTGGTGCTGGCCTGCACCTGCACGCTGTTCGGCCAGAATGGCGGGGGCCAGAATGGGGGCGAACTGCGCTTCTGCCTGCGTTCTGATCCCAAGACTTTCAACCCCCTGCTTGTGAATGACGATGCTTCAGAGACTGTGCGCTACCTCACCGCGGGATTTCTTCTGCGGGTGAACCGGCTCACGCAGCAGCCGGAACCGGATCTGGCTATCTCATGGAAAATTCTTAATCAGGGAAAATCCATCCGTTTCAAGCTTCGTCCCGATGTGCGCTATTCAGACGGAACGCCATTCTCCGCCGTAGATGTCGCCTACACCATGCAACGGTTACTGGACGGGTCAGTACACTCCGCCACAAGTGACGCTTTTCGCTCCGGCGAGGGCAAGCTGGTAACGCGGGTGCTTTCTCCCGCGCTGATTGAGCTCAATTTTCCTGCTCCGGTTGCGAACCTGGCTTATCTGTTCGATTTTGTGCCTATTCTTTCATCCACCAGTCCGCAGAAGGAAATGGCCGCTCTGGGGCCTTTCTTTGTGGCTGAGCACAAGGCGGGAGCGTTTGTGCTGCTCAAGCGCAATCCAAATTACTGGAAGAAAGATCCGCAAGGGCGGCAATTACCGTATCTGGATTCAGTGCGGCTCGAAGTGGAACAGAACCCGGACATTGAAGCCATGCGATACGAGCGCGGCGAGATTGACCTGATCAACACAGTTTCACCGGCCATTTACGAGAAGCTCTCCAGTGTCAATGCTTCTTCCGTGCGCGATGCCGGTCCATCCACTGATGTGGAAGAGGTATGGTTCAACCAGGTGCCTTCCGCGCCTATTCCGGCTTACAAAAAACAGTGGTTCGCATCCACGGCTTTTCGCCACGCGATATCAGAGGCGATCAACAGGGAAGATATGGCTCGACTGGTTTTTCGTGGTCACGCCGTACCGGCCGCCGGGAACGTTCCGCAAAGCAATAAGTTCTGGTTTAACGCAAATCTGCAGCCGCAAGCGTATGACACCTCCGGGGCGCTGCGCCGTCTGCAGTCTGATGGTTTCCGCATGGAAAACCAGCAACTGCGGGACAAGAACGGCAATCCTGTAGAGTTTTCCATTGTGACCAACGCCGGAAACCGTTCTCGCGAACAAATGGCCACCATGATCCAGCAGGACCTCAAGAAAATTGGAATCAAGGTGAATGTGGTGACACTGGATTTCAATTCGCTGCTGGAGCGGATGACGCAGACGTTTAACTATGAAGCCTGTCTTCTGGGCACAGTAAATGGCGATCTCGATCCCAGCTCGCAAATGACCATGTGGCTCAGCTCCGGAGAAGACCATATCTGGAACCCCAAGGAGAAAGCTCCGGCCACAGCATGGGAAGCGGAGATCGACAAGCAGATGCGCATCCAGGCTTCCACGCTGGATTTGCACAAGAGAAAAGCTGCATGGGACCAGGTGCAGAAGATTGCCTGGGAACAGGCGCCGGTAATCTATCTTGTGAACAAAGATTCCTTGGTGGCAATTTCACCCCAGATCAGGAACGCGCAGCCCAGCCCTTTCCGGCCGCAGGCGTACTGGAACATTGAGAATTTGATGCTGGCGCGGCGATGAATACTCGAGAACTGCTTTCCGTCGATTTGAATGTGGCCTATGGCCAGCAGCCTGTGCTGCGCGAAATGACCCTCAGCCTGGATAGCGGAGAAATCCTCGGCCTGGTGGGGCACAGCGGCTGCGGAAAGAGTTCTCTGGCGTTCGCGCTTCTGGGTCTTCTTGGCTACAAAGGCGGGCAAGCCTCGGGTTCGATCTTATGGAACGGGCGCGAACTGCTGAAACAGAATGAGCGCGAATGGATGAAGATGCGCGGCAAGGAAATTGCGCTGGTACCGCAAAGCCCGCTTTCATCGCTGAATCCGGCGCTCCGCCTGGGCACGCAGCTTACTGAAGCGTGGAAGCTTCACAGTGCCGAGAGAGAATTAGGCCAACAGGAAATCAACAGTGCGCTTGATGCTGTGAGCCTGCCAACCACGCGCGAGTTCCTGCGGCGTTATCCTTCTGAAATCAGTGTTGGCCAGGCACAGCGGGTGTTGATTGCGATGGCGATCCTGCATCGTCCTCGCTTGCTGATTGCTGACGAGCCTACCAGTGCGCTTGATGCCATTACGCAGTCAGAGATACTGGCTCTATTTGCCGGCCTGAACAGGCATCTGGGAATGGCAACGCTTTTTATCTCCCATGACCTGCTGTCAGTCTATTCCTTGTGTCATCGCGTGGCGCTGCTGCACGAAGGTAAGATTGTGGAGTGCAACACTCCAAAAGAAATTTTCCTCCATCCTCGTCATCCGTTTACGCAGAAGCTGATCGCGGCGCTGCCGGTTCCAGTTGCATCAGCACCTGAGTTGTTTGAAAGTCCTGTTTCCTTCTAGCCACGATCCTTCCTTAGCTTGCCAGCAGCAAATCTTGCCAGGTCTCTCGCAAAAGCGCTGTGACTCCGTTGACACATTCTTCTAACTGGCTACAGATCAGCTACTTGCAGCTTCCAGCGTGTCAGGGCGGTCCGACGGGGTGACACCTGTGTCACATGGATGGAACGCTCTGGTCTTGTAATTAACTGAAATTGCAGGCTTTACCAGCGATGTGCTCTGGCTGCCTACGTGCAATTGCAATAGCCGGTGAGGGGCTGGACTGCCCCCACGGAGGCGGAAGAGATGTCTCGTAGCGCAAGACAAGTTTTACTTGCAGTCGGCATGGCTGCCCTGGCCATTGCTTTTTTGAGCCGGTGCACGCCACTGGTTAAATCGTTATGCCCAACTGTTGCCTCAGCAATCTGGGGTTCGTAAGTCGCCCGTTGTACGGAGAAGGAATATGACGCTCGTAAACACACGCCGGTTGAGCCGATTTGGATTCCAGAACTACAAGTCCGCTTTGGCTCACCTGACCATGACTCTGCTACTGCTCTTGTTTACGATGTCCACGCTGCAGGCAGCCCCGGCCCCGGCAAAGGGAAAATTAGCCGCCGATCTTGCCGGCTATCCGGTCAATCCAGACGGGACAGTGGACGTAATCATTCAGTTTACGGAGAAACCCCAGGCGCGCCATTTTGAAATGATGGCGTCTCACGGAGGCAGGCTGAAGTTTGCCTTCCAGCATATCAACGGAGCCGCGTATCGCATTCCGGTGACGATGCTTGCGTTCCTGGAAAACCATCCTGATGTGGCCTACGTCAGCCCGGACCGCATTAATAAAGCAGCATGGGACGATGAGATTCCGGCGGTGATGGACAATGTAGTCCGGCAGCAGTACGCGCTGGACGGCTCGGGCATCGGCATTGCTGTGATCGACAGCGGTGTCTATCCCCATGACGACTTGAAGAACGCAAGCGGAACGGCCAGCCGCATTGTGTACAGCGAGAGTTTTGTTTCCGGCGATTCCGCGACTACGGACCTCTACGGACACGGAACGCACGTGGCAGGCATTCTCGCCGGAAATGGCCGTGATTCCGCCAGCGGCTACGCGCAACAGTATGTGGGACTCGCGCCGAACGCCAACATCATCAACCTTCGCGTTCTGGACAAAAACGGTGCGGGAACTGACAGTCAAGTGATTGCGGCCCTTCAACGTGCCATCCAGTTGAAGAGCACCTACAACATACGAATCATCAACTTATCGCTGGGACGTCCGGTATACGAAGCCGCCAGCCAAGACCCTCTTTGCCAGGCCGTGGAAGCGGCATGGAAAGCGGGCATTGTGGTGGTGGTGGCGGCAGGGAATTCGGGCCGCGACAACAGCCAGGGAACTCAGGGTTATTCCACCATTCAGTCTCCCGGCAACGATCCCCTGGCGATCACGGTGGGCGCCACCAAGACGAACGGCACTTCTACCCGGCTTGACGATTACGTGGCCAGCTATAGTTCCAAAGGGCCCACGTTGCTGGATCATGTGGTAAAGCCAGACCTGGTGGCTCCGGGAAACCGGATTGCATCGTTACTTGCTCCATCCAGCTATCTGGCCGTGAACGATTCAAAGCTGACGGTGAGCCCGGTGACGGTTTGCAGTATTTCAGCTTTGGGAATCAACATTTGCAGCACCGGCGCAAGCAACAAATACATGCGCTTGAGCGGCACCAGCATGGCCACTCCGGTAGTTGCCGGAGCAGCCGCACTGATGTTGCAAAAAGATCCCACGCTTACGCCAGATACGATCAAGGCCCGCATGATGAAGACAGCCTGGAAGGGGTATCCGCAGAGCAGTTGGGGATATGACGTCTGGGGGTACGGTTACTTTTCACAATACGATGTCTTCACGATCGGGGCCGGCTATCTGGATGTGTATGCGGCATTGCAGAATACCGATGTTGCTTCGGGCAGTGCAGCGTCACCGAGTGCCATCTATAACCCGGCAACAGGACAGGCCGCTCTGACCAGCAGCAATGCAGTTTCCTACGGCAGCACCATTACATGGGGCAGTTCCATTCTCTGGGGCAACTCCATTGTGTGGGGACCGAACTCAGTCCTGAACGACACCATCATCTGGGGCAGTTCCATAGTGTGGGGTCAGTCGGGAGTAAGCGGAAATACCATCATCTGGGGAAGCTCGTGTAGCGGAAACCAGGGCACGGTAAATGCCCTGAGCGACGGAGAGGATGGAGAGAATTAAACGCAGATTGCGATAGCAGGCGTCGGCTCTCCTAAATTCCAATCTTGAGATGTTTGGTAGTTTCAAATCTGGCCCTGGCCCGGAGTAATCCGGTCCAGGGCCAAATCTTTTTGTCTTCGGATGGATGGATGCCAACTTTTTTGGCGACAGGATGTGATGCACTGTTTAGGTTAGTCGAGCTTCTCGGAGAAGAAATTAACTGCGTCGCTATTTGCCGTTGCCTTTGATCTTGCGATCAAAGTTGAAGACGTATAAGACGAGCAGCCCGTTAATGATAAACACAATAGCCGATGCCGCCGCGGCATGGGTTGCGGTGTTCCCCTGACCGCCCATGAATGCATCAACAGAGGCCGCCAGCAGCCATAGTTGCACCACCACGCCAATT
>DATFDA010000083.1:0-3005 GCA_035252525.1 Candidatus Angelobacter sp.
CTTGAAGATGTGTGACAAAGCTGCGGGTGCGCCCCGCAAAAACCATCAGAGCCACCGAGACAAGCACGATCCATGCGCCGCCCAGACCCGGCGAGCGGAAGAACAGGAATGCCACCACAAACATGTTCACCAGCAGCACCGGCAGGACGAAGAAGTGAAACGGCGGGTCAAACTTCATATGGTTGGCCAACGACTGAGGCTTGGGCATGCATTCTCCTTTTGTAAGGCTTCATCGCAAGTAGATGCCGCAAAATGCATCAGGACGCAAAAATTCATCCGATACAATGGCGCGCACCATGCCTGAATACATTGCCGCTCTCGATCAGGGCACCACCAGCACACGCTTCATCATTTTTGACCGTGGCGGAAAGATTGTGAGCTGCGCGCAACGCGAGCACGCGCAACATTATCCTCAACCCGGTTGGGTGGAGCACGACGCCAAAGAAATATGGCAGCGCACGCAGGAGGTGATGGATGACGCTCTCCGCCAGAGCAAGGTTCAACTGCGTGAGCTTGCGGCCATTGGTATTACAAATCAGCGCGAGACCACAGTGCTCTGGGACCGCCATACCGGCGAGCCTGTGGCCAATGCGCTGGTGTGGCAGGATACGCGCGTGGCGGATGATGCTGCGCGACTGGGACGCGAGACAGGTGAAGACTTCTTCCGCAGCCGCACCGGTCTTCCTCTTTCCACTTACTTCAGCGCGCTCAAGATCCGCTGGCTGCTCAATAGCGTCTCTGGGCTGCGCAGGCGCGCCGAAAAAGGCGAAGTCCTGTTTGGCAACATCGATTCATTTCTGGTGTGGAAACTCACCGGCGGCCCTGATGGCGGACTCCACATCACTGATGTGACCAACGCCAGCCGCACGCAGCTCATGGATTTGCACACGCTCGATTGGAACCCGGAACTATTGCATGCCTTTGATGTCCCGCGAGAAATCCTGCCCCGAATCTGCTCCAGCAGTGAAGTTTATGGCGAAGTCACAAGCGGCAGCTACAAAGGAGTTCCCATCGCCGGCATACTTGGAGATCAGCAGGCCGCTCTGGTTGGCCAAACCTGTTTCCGTCGTGGCGAAGCCAAGAACACCTACGGCACCGGCTGTTTTCTCCTGATGAACACCGGCGATAAGCCTGTAACTTCGCGGCACGGACTGCTGACCACCGTCGCATACAAATTCGGTGAGGCATCAGCGTGTTATGCGCTTGAAGGCAGCGTGGCCATTGCCGGCGCGCTGGTGCAGTGGCTGCGGGATAATCTGGGGCTGTTCAAGAGCAGCGCTGAGATAGAAGATCTGGCGCGGAGCGCGGAAGATAACGGCGGCGTCTATTTTGTGCCTGCATTTTCCGGACTGTATGCTCCTTACTGGAACAACAACGCACGCGGTGTGATCGCCGGACTCACCCGATACGCCAATCGCTCGCACATTGCCCGCGCTGTGCTTGAAGCCACAGCTTTTCAGACGCGCGACGTGGTGCGAGCGATGGAACAAGATTCCGGCATCCCGCTGGAAGTTCTGCGCGTGGATGGAGGCATGGTGGTCAATGACCTGCTTATGCAATTTCAGGCGGACATCCTGGACCGCGAGGTTGTGCGTCCGGCCATGAAAGAGACAACTGCCCTGGGCGCCGCTTACGCTGCCGGGTTGGCAACGGGCTGGATCCGCAACACTGAGGAGTTGCGGAGCGCCTGGGCGGCGGACAAGCGCTGGCGGCCAGCGCTTAACAGTGACCGGCGCGAACAGATCTGCGCGATGTGGAAGCGGGCCGTGGGCCGGTCTTTGGATTGGCTCGAGTAGGACTGGCTTTGAGAATGCTATTTCGGCGGCGCAAGCTTTACCTGGCTGCTCGTGCACTCCCGCGCAGTGCCAGGACATGCCTGGTAATGGAGGTCCTTGTCCAGACACGCTTCCAGCGCGACGAGTTGCCCGGCGTGGCAGGAAAGACGAAAAGATTCGGGCGGAGCATTGTTGGCCTGGGCAAAATCCTGCTCCACATCGTGCACGCTGATTTGCTGGGATTGATTGAGATTTTTATACCGATCAGGCACGTGAACAGCTTTAAACGCCTGCTCCACCTGATTGAAGTACTGTGCGCTGGAAAGGCCGCTGCATGTGCCGTGCTTGGCCCACTCGTGCTGGATCAATCCTTTATCAGGAAAGTATTCCAGCATGTGCTGCACTATGCTGCTTGCCACAGGACGCGCAGGGTTGCAGCTCAGAGGCTGCATGGGATCATGATTTGAACTGGGCCAGAGGCCGTGCAGGACAAAGGCAGTGTGATTTCCTGCCTTGCATTCGGGAGAGGAGTCAGTGGGGTGCGACGCACAGTAGTTCGGCGCCCAGGAGAGTGAAAGCAGGTAGTAGTCAAAAGTTGCAGTTCCCTGCTGGTCGCTCTTTTTTGAATGCTTGCGGCCAATGGCAAACGCGACAAAACAAAAGATGATTACAACCACCCAAACAGTAGTACGCTTCATGGACGGTCTCCTCTCGATTGGTTGGCAGCATTGTAACGGAGACACACGCCGGAAGCGCCTACAAACAACTGTCTCGCTGAGCGGGAACTTTTCCGGCGGGCAGCGTGTCCTAGTGTAGATGGCCGTCTTTCAACTGTGTGAGCAGAGGTGAGTGCCATGCAAATCTTTACGTCCACGCTTCTGTTGCTGGCGTTGGTTTCTGAAACAGTGATGGTTTCAGGAAGAATCCTGGACCGTGAAGGCAAGCCTCTGGCAAAAGCGAAAGTCACCTACACCGAGGCTTCCACCGGCCGCCGTTACAGCACAAAGACAGACAAGAAGGGCGAGTTCGTAATGGTGGGCCTGACCGACGGCTACTATCAGATTGTGATCACCAGCGCCGGCGGTGAGCAGGTATATTCCGGTAGAAGGAACGTCAGTCGGGTGAATGATGATGAACGGTGGAGGCGTCTTCCCGGCGAGCAACAGAACGTGCTCAACATAGATCTTTCCGCCGTTTCGGCCACGGGACAGATGCTCGACGCCGAGGGAA
>DATFDA010000084.1:0-5711 GCA_035252525.1 Candidatus Angelobacter sp.
ATTATCTGGACCACCACGCCATGGACCCTTCCCGCATCGATGGCTGTGGCGTTTCATCCTGAGTTGGACTACGTAGCTCTTGAGAGTGGCGGCGAAGTCTACATTGTTGCGGACGCGCTGGCGAAAGCCACGATTGAATCATGCCATCTCACGGGCGCCACCGAGATTGCGCGTTTTCGCGGCAACAGGCTGGAGTACGCAACCTTTGCGCACCCGTTTCTTGATCGGCAGATCCTGGGCGTGCTGGCAGATTACGTCACCACAGACCAGGGCACGGGCGTAGTACACACTGCGCCATCGCACGGAGCGGAAGACTTTTACACCGGCGTGAAATACAAGCTGGACCAGACCTGCAACGTGGATGCGGCCGGGCGGCTCCGCAATGGATTGCCGGAGTATGACGGCTTGACGGTTTTCAAGGCCAACCAGCCGATCATCGAACTGCTGAAAGCGCGCGCCGTGCTGATGGGGGAAGGCAAAATTGAACACCAGTATGCCCACTGCTGGCGCTGCCACAATCCAGTGATCTTCCGGGCTACGGAGCAATGGTTCATCTCAATGGATGCGCCGGCCGATGGCTGCAAACTGCGGCAAAGGTCGCTGGATGAGATCAAGAAGGTGAAATGGATTCCCTCCTGGGGTGAGGAGCGGATCAGCAACATGATTGCCGGACGGCCGGACTGGTGCATTTCCCGCCAGAGAGTGTGGGGCGTGCCGATTGCTGTATTTTTCTGCGAAGCGTGCGGGAAGCTTCTGGAATCCAAAGAAGTAAATGCGGCCGTGGTGGAGCTGTTTGCCCGTGAAGGGGCAGATTCCTGGTACACGCGCGAGAGTTCTCAGATTTTGCCATCGGGCACCACATGCTCTTGCGGCTCGGCGGCGTTTCGCAAGGAGAATGACATCATCGATGTGTGGTTTGAATCCGGCTCCAGCCACGCGGCAGTTCTGGGTCGTCAACCCAATATGCCGCTGCCTGCGGATTTGTATCTGGAAGGCGGTGATCAATATCGCGGCTGGTTCCATTCTTCTCTGCTGGTGGCAGTGGGGACTCGCGGGCATGCGCCGTATCGCGCTGTGGCTACCAACGGCTGGACCCTGGATCCGCAGGGACGAGCAACATCGAAGTCTTTGGGCAATGGCATTGATCCGGTGAAGATTGCCGAGACCAAAGGCGGCGAGATCATCCGGCTGTGGGTGGCTTCTGTGGATTTTCAGGAAGACGTGACGGTTTCGGACGAATTGATGGACCGGATCGGCGACGACTACCGCAACGTGCGGAACACGCTGCGATACATTGTTAATAATCTATTCGATTTCAATCCGCAAAAAGATGCACTGAAGTTTGCGGAGATGGAGCCGCTGGACCGCTATGAGCTGATGCTGGCAGCGGATTTTTGCCGGCGTGTCCGCGAGTGGTATGACAGTTTTGAGTTTCACCGGATCTACCAGCAACTGAACGAGTATTGCAATTCTGCCTTGAGCAACATTTATTTTGCCGCCATCAAAGACCGGCTCTACACCGCAGCTCCGAATTCGCGCGCGCGGCGCTCTGCGCAAACCGCTGTGTGGAAGATTGGCGATGCGCTGGTTCGCTTGATTGCTCCCATCGCTTCATTTACGGCGGATGAAGTCTGGCAATGGCTGCCCAAAGCGGCCGACAAAGCAGCGAGCGTCCACACTGCCTACTTCCCTGCTCCGGAGGAACTCTGTCCGGAAGCCGGGTCAGAGCAGATGAAAACCCTGGCCGCTGATTTTGAATCTCTGCTGAAGGTGCGGGATGAAGCTATGAAGGCCATGGAGATCGCCCGCAAAGATAAGCTGATCCGTCGCTCAGAAGAGGCCAGCGTAACAATTTATGCGCCGCACGAACTGGAGAAGCTGCTGCATCAATATAAGAATGAGCTGCGCTATCTGCTGGTGGTTTCTGGCGTAGAGATTCAACCTGGCGCTCATGGGAACGAAGTGGCTGGATTGCGCGTAGAAGTACAAAAGGCCGCTGGCCAGAAGTGTGAACGCTGCTGGTTTTATTCTACTGAGGTGGGCAAGAGTGCGAGGTATCCTACAGTGTGTGAACGCTGCCTGCCGGTGCTGGAAGAACTGGAAAGAGGAGAAAGCGGGCAGAGCTAGTCCATTTTATGCGCAAGTATCACGTACTTATAGCAACGCTGGTGGTCGTCCTGGACCGGCTGACCAAGTGGGTCATCTCCCAGAACATCACACCAAATGACAGCGTAGATGTGGTGCCCGGGCTTTTCCGCCTCACGCACGTACAGAACCAGGGTGCCGCGTTTGGGCTGTTCTCCGATTCTCCTTCAGAATGGAAAGTGGCCATGCTGATTCTGTTTTCTGTGGCTGCTTTGGCGGTTGTCTCTGCGCTGCTCTGGAAAAACGGCAATGCCATGAACACAACCGCAATCGCTCTTTCCCTGGTGTTTGGCGGTGCGCTCGGCAATCTGTGGGACCGGGTGGCCAGCGGTCGCGTGATTGATTTTTTGGATTTCTACATTGGAAGCCATCACTGGCCGGCCTTTAACATTGCCGACAGCGCAATTGTGGTGGGCGCCTTGCTTCTGCTGAGCGAAATTTTTCTGGCGCCGCAGGAAGAGAAAGCTATAAGCCAATCACAAGAGTGAGCAGCCGGTTTCAGGACTGGCCGGAGCAAGCGCTTTTCTGCAATTTGGTAAACTGCTGCTGATCTTTCTTCCGCAACTCACCTTAAGGCAATGCGAAAATATCAAGCCCTGATTGCCGCAGCAGTGATTCTGCTGGACCGCATCGCGAAGCTGCTTGTCATCAGCCGCATTCCGGTGGCGCATGAGATTTCCATTGTTCCAGGTCTGTTCCAGCTCTCGCATTGGGAGAACACAGGCGCAGCATTCAGCATCTTTGCTGATTCCAGCTCTCCCTGGCGCACAGCAGGTCTGATCGGCTTTTCTGTTGTGGCATGCGCGGTGGTTTGCTATCTGCTGTGGAAACGCGGAAACACTCTGGACCTGATTGCCATTGCTCTCTGCCTGATTCTGGGCGGAGCACTCGGCAATCTCTGGGACAGGCTGCGGCAAGGAACGGTGACTGACTTTCTGGATTTCTACATCGGCAATCATCATTGGCCGCCTTTCAACGTTGCCGATAGCGCCATTGTGGTTGGAGCCGTTCTGTTGATGATGAAAATTCTGTTCGCGCCGAAACAGAAGAGCGGCTGAGCAGCCCACCTCTCGCCTGAGCTCTGCTGTCGCTCTCCGAAAATTGAGGAGCAGCCATTGTGAGCGCATAATTCGCGTGCTGCCGGGAAAGAGAAACATCTTCCCGCGATCTTCTCCACATCCTATTGCACAAATGCGGGGCAACCGCACTGATCTGGATTTGGGGAGCCACTTCATCTATGTCACTCAGCAAACTATGCACAATTGTCCTTTGCTTCGGCCTGTTATTCACCTTGGGAGCGCAAGCGCAGACGCGCGATCCTGACAAACGCGACCTTCACGGCATCAATCCCAAGAATCACAAATATCTCTTCACCGTGCTTGGTGGAGCAGCCGCGGGCGCAGGCTTAGGATTTGTTCTGCCCGGCGAGAAGACACCGCTAAAGCTCATGCTGATGGGAGGCGGAGCGGGAAGCACATGGTATCTGCACTTCCACCGCAATGCGTTGGGTAGCTTCCATGATATGGCGATGATCGGCGGAAACACTGCGCTGGGCTGGGGAATTGGATGGCTCGGCTGCAACTGCCGCGACGGCGCCTATGCGGGATCGCTGCTTGGAGGAGGTCTGACTGCAGGCTGGGAGGCGCTGCATAACGATCGCGCTATGCAGAACAGTTTCCGGCGCGCGCGCAGCGCAGTGGAACGGAAGAGATCAAAGGAACAGGAGGAAGCCGCGGCGGCAGTCAGAAGGCGCAACCAGAATTCTCGGCCTGCGACTACCAGCCCCGGACCGCAGCTTGAACATTGATCAGGAGCGGTCTGTCAAACTCTAGCGGCGCGGCTTGTGAGGACAGCTCTCGGCATTGAGACAGGCGTCAGGAATCACAAGCCGTTCCACAACCTCGTCGCCTGCAATGTGTTGATCGATGATCTCATCTACGTCCGCTAACGTGACCCTTCCATACCAAACCGCTTGCGGATAAACCACCACCGTTGGCCCATGCTCGCATTGGTCCAGGCATCCAGCCTTGTTGGCACGGACCTTGCCTTTCAGCCCGCGCTTCGCCAGTCCGGCCTTGAACGCCTGATGCAGTTCTCCGTTGCCAGTTGGATCGCATGAACCTTTCGGATGTCCTTCCGGCCGCTGATTGGTACAGATGAAGATGTGCTTTTCAAACTTGGGCATGTTCTTATCAGTGTATCGTGAATGGCTGCCGAAATTCGCACGCGGTTAGGGGACTTCTGGAACTCCTGTAAAATAGCAGTGTGGCCCTGTAGCTCAGATGGATAGAGCGACGGTTTCCTAAACCGCAGGTCGGAGGTTCGAATCCTCCCAGGGTCACCACATTGAGAATACCTGTGGACCTTACAAACCGCATTGGGTTAACGCTTTTCTGCTTCATCTTCTCTGCAAGCCTCTTTGCCGCGCAGATCACCGGCTCCGTCACCAACGGAACTAGCAATAAGCCTTCCTCTGCCGACAATGTTGTGCTGCTCTCGCTCTCCGGCGGCATGAAAGAAGTGGCACACACTAAAACTGGCGCCAGCGGCCACTTCAGCCTGACCGCGCCGCAGCAAGGTGGCCCATATCTGGTGCGGGTTGAGCACCAGGGCGTGAATTATTTCCAGCGGGTCCCAGATGGCGGAGACGTGGTGAACGTTACTGTTTACGACGCCGCAAACAGCGTTGATCATCTGGTTTTTGATGGCCGCGTGTTCCGTTTCCAAACCATGCCTAACGGTCGCATGGAAGTTGCGGAAACGTTTATCTTGCACAACGAATCCAGTCCGCCGCGCACCAAATCGGGCGCTACTTCACTCGACTTCGACTTGCCTGCGGGCGCGCAGATTGAAGAAGGCGTAGCCCAGAGTCCGGGAGGCATGCCCACCAATATGCGTCCCATTCCTGTCAGCGGAAAAAACCGCTATGGATTTGCTTTTCCGCTCCGCCCAGGCAGGACGCGGTTTCAAGTGACCTACAACGTCCCTTACGCCGGCACACGAGAGTTCAAAGTTACACCGGAACTTCCTTTGACTGAACTTGGAATCATGCTGCCCAGGAGCATGAAATTCAATTCTTCTGATCCGGAGCTTGGCCGTTCACCCGATGTCGACGGATTAACTGTTTTTGTCGAACACAACATCCCAGCCGGGAAAGAATTGAAATTTTCTGTTTCGGGTGAAGGCGTGATTCCAGGACAGGGCGCAGCCGAATCACAAGCAGAGAACACCGCTCCGGCCGCAGCATTACAGCCCGGAGCAAACCAGCCCACTGAGCCCTACAGCAATTCGCGTTGGTATCTCATCGGTATTTTTGTCATCGCCATAGCCGGAGGCGCCTATTGGCTCTTCCGAGTGCAGCGCCGGTCGCCATCAGCAGATATCGCTGGCGCAGACCCTGTGCGCTCCAGGTTGAGGACTCGCAAGCCCAAATCAAGCCCTGCGTTGAAAGCGGCAGGGGCTTCTGCCGGCAGCGGCGCTAAGAACAATGATGTGCTGAACGCAATCAAAGAAGAACTCTTTCAGCTTGAAAAAGATCGCGCTCAAGGCAAGCTCTCTCAGGAGGA
>DATFDA010000085.1:0-9622 GCA_035252525.1 Candidatus Angelobacter sp.
GTTTACCAAGTTGCAAAATCGCTGGCATCGACGCATTGGTGCAAGATCGCGAAAAGGGCATGAAGGTTTGTGTTTGCGCTCCGCCCTGTGGCTGCGCTCCGAGGCGGCATGTTGCTGTGCCGACCACTACCTTCACGGCTCGAATGGAGCTAGCCCAGAGCTAGCCTGGCACAAAATAAAACGCCACAGCCAGGATGGCATAAACCGCCAGAAGCTGCGCGCCTTCAAACCAGTGCGTCTCGCCGTCTGACGCAATCATGGCCACGATCAGCACGGAAAGAAAGATCCCGGCAATTTCAAAACCGTTGAACAGCAAAGTCATGGGATGTCCCATGGCCAGCGAAAGGAAGACCAGCACCGGCGCAACAAAAAGGGCGATCTGCGTGCTGGAGCCTGTGGCCAGGGACATGGCCAGATCCATCTTGCCCTGCCGGGCCATGAGAATGGCGGTTGAGTTCTCCGCGGAGTTGCCGATCAGCGACACGACGACCACGCCCACAAACAGCTCCGTCATGCCCAGCGCCTTGGTCACGGTCCCGATCTGGTCCACCAGGATTTCACTGAGCCCGGCGATGCAAACAGTGCACAATGCAAGGGCAACAAGCGCGTATGTCCTGCTGGTGGACGGCGTCTCCTGCTTCTCCGCGCGGGCATGCAACCGGTGATGGGTTTTGAAGATGAACAGCAGGTTCAAAAAATAGAGCAGCACCAGGACGGCGCTGGTCCACAGGCTCAGGTTTTCCAGGGGCCGGCTGTTGTGATGCTCAAGATTTCCATAGACCGTCAGGTTGAAGATGGCCGGCATCACCAGCGCAGCCACGGCAATCATTAACATGGTGCTGTTGGCTGATGTGCTGGCGCGCGAGAAATGCTGGAGATCGCGTTTGACGCCACCGGCAACAATGCTGAGGCCGAGCACCAGCAACAGATTGCCCATGATGCTGCCGGAGAGAGAAGCCTTCACCACCTCGATATGTCCGGCGCTCAGGGCAAAGATGGCGATGATCAATTCCGTCAGGTTGCCCAGCGTGGCATTGAGCAAGCCGCCCACGGCCGGTCCTGAATACGCAGCCAGCGTGCCGGTGGCTTCGCCTAGAACGCTGGCAAAGGGAATGATCGCCAGGGCGCTCACTGCGAATATGATCAGCGCGGGCGAGTGAAAAATCTGCAAAACCACAGCCAGCGGGGTGGCCAGCAGAAGCACGTTCAGCCAGCGATGCCCGGTCTTGAGAGGAAATTTTTTCCAGGCGCTCTCCAGCCACGCAGACTTGATCATCTGCTGCATTGTACTCTGCGCTGGCGGAGCAATGAGGGCATGCTCCCCTATACCGCGTGCGGCTCTCGCAAAGTTTGGTTTGGTCCAGTCGCCGTTGAAAAGCGGCTCGGCAAGAAAATCCGGGTGAAGATCTTTACTGTGGCTGAGATCTTTCAGCGCCCTTAAGAGGAATGCTCAAACCTTGCTGGCTGAAATCTCTCAGTGGACCTGCGGGCGTGCAATGCGCGAAGGAATGGCCACAGGGCAAACGCGCTACTCAAACAAACGCTGGAGGTTCTGCAAAGATACAATGTGTCGCCGCAAAAACAATGGATTCCGGCGCGGGAATTGGGAGTGGAACAGTCCCGTCAGACCGCTGCGCAAAATACGCGCTCGAAACAGTATTCGTCGATCACGGCGGCTACGGCTGTTTTGCCGTTTTCCTGCAAAGAGCGGACCACTCTTCCGGAGCAATTCACGAGCACGTCACTGTCTGTCCCCAGAACAACGGCAGGAAGAACAATGCGGAAACGGATGACGGTGCCAACACCAAGAGTAGTTTTGGTGTGGAAAAGAACACCGCCGGCGGAAATGTCGGCGGTTTCAGCGAAATATTCGTGGGCGTCCGCGGTGCGGACCGTAATGGGGAGCCTGAGTGGAAATCGAACCGAGCTACGGGAATCCTTCACCCCATGCACCTCTCAGGAGCGGTTATACACCGGGGGCAATTTGCGCTAAAGATTACTTTCGTCCTTACGAGAAACCAAAGGACATGCGCCTGTGCAGAGAATAAACGAGTGTGAAAGCCGCGAAAATACAATCTTAAAAACGCGTGACTTCCGTGA
Source organism: Candidatus Angelobacter sp. (assembly GCA_035252525.1). GTDB lineage: Bacteria > Acidobacteriota > Terriglobia > Terriglobales > Acidobacteriaceae > Angelobacter. The sequence goes on from DATFDA010000085.1 coordinate 2,101, forward strand.
AGTTGAAGTCCCGCACCTTCATTGCCGGCGCCACCATGTCAAAGGATTCCTCACCGCTGGCGCGCACAGCGTGGCTCATGGCTTCCACCTTGTTCAACATTTCAATCAGGCTCTGATTGAAACGGAAATTACGGATGCCACATTGAATCCTGCCGTTCTCAATCAGGAATGTGCCATCGCGACTCATGCCTGTCAGGATTTTTTCATAAGGGTCGACCTCACGTATGTACCAAAGCCTGGTGACGAATATTCCGCGCTCGGTGGAAGCCACCATCTGCTCCGTGGTTTGCTCTCCGCCGCGCGTTGCATAGACGATGTTCACCGGGGCCTCGCCCATCTCATTGGGCAATGGGAACCCATGGCCGGTGACGCACACTGTGCCCACTTTTGCCGCGTGCTCTGATTTGCGCATCTTCTCCGCCGTGGCACGGGAGTAGACCAGGCTCTTGATCACGCCATTCTCAACCAGCTTCACGCGGCGGCGAGCGACACCTTCTCCATCAAATGGAGCATTCGACTGCAGCGGATGGTAAACGTCGTCCACGACTGTAATGTTTTCGCCAAACAAACGCGTACCAACCCGATTGTTCAGGAACGATCGCTGGTCAAGTACGGCAAGGCCGGCAAAGTCCCAGAACATAAATCCCGTGAGGTCCAGAACCGCAGCAGGTTCCAAAATCACGGTGTATTTCCCCGGCGCCAGCTCACGCGGATTGCGCGAATCGCGCGCCTTCTTTGCCGCCGCTTCAGCCAAGGCCGCAGGATTCACCTGCGCCACATCAGGAGAGTTGGATTTCTGCCAGCCGGAGGAATCGTCGGCCAGCATGGTGATGGAAACCTCCGCCGAAGTCTGGCGATGAAACACACTAAGCCCATTGGAATTGATGATTGCGTCCGCGTGCTGCGAACTTGAATAAATACCCGCCGTCACAAGCCTATGTTTCTTTGCAACCGCAACAATTTTCCCCACAGCATCAGCACGGTCTCCCGGCGAAATGGCCGCGGTGGCATCAAACCAGCGTGAAGGAGGTTTTACTTCGCCGTTGCCCTCATCTTTTTTTGCCAGCGGAAGGCGCTCCGGGTCGGACTCTTGCACTTTGGCCATGCTCTCGGCTGCCTGCACCGCGCGGCTGAGGCTCTCATCATCAAAGCGATTGGTGGTTGCTCGCGCGGTCTTGCCATCAAATGCGACACGGATGGAGGCTATTTCATTCAGCTCGGAAACATTCTGGTGAATGGTGTTGTTTGCGAACCGGGTGAGCGATGAATCCGTAGATGAAAAGAGCACCTCTACTTCGGCGGCAGAGGACAGCTTTCTTACCTGATCAAAAATTTCTTGCGCGCGTGCTTGATCTAGCATTGAAACTCCATCCCAGCAATTGGCAATTGGCAATTGGCAATCAGCAAAATCTAAATAGCTTTACGATCAGAGCCAACCTTTGTAGTTAAAGCCACCAACATTCTTTTCATTTCAAGAAGTTGGCTGTGCGCACTTTGATGATCCGTTGGCGAAAGATAACCTAAGTCCTTCGCGAGCAGCAGGTGGTACTCCAATTCACTTGCAGAGCCACATGAAATTTGAAGGAACCGGTGCAATTCGCTGTTCCCTAGGCGACCGCAACCTTCAGCTATATTGGCAGGAATCGACGCAGCGCATCGGCGAATCTGGCTCGCCAAGCCGAACAGCTCATGTTTCGGGAATCTATCTGTCAGGCGGTAGCATTTCAAAGTAAGGTTGTGCGCATTTCCCCAGACCTTCAACTCGCGGAAGTCTTTCAAGTTACCCCCTGGTCGCGCCAATTGCCAATTGCTAATTGCTAGCTGCTTTTCAATTCCCTTTGTACGCCGTTCCAACCTTCACATTCCTGAACCGTGCCGGCGAAGCTCCGTGGCCCGTCCCCATGGTCTGCATCGGCTGGCCTTTGCCGCAATTGGGAGTGCCCCACAGCGTCCACTGATCGCGTGAACAAATCGCGTCCATGGAATTCCAGAACTCGGTGGTGATCCCCGAATATGAGGGGTTCTTGTACATCTTGCCCAGCTTGCCGCCTTTAATCTCCCAGCCAATTTCCGTGCCAAACTGGAAGTTGTAACGCTTGTCATCAATTGACCACGAGCGGTTTGTCTGCATAAAGATGCCATCGTCCGTGTCGGCAATGAGCTGGTCAAATGTAAGAGGCTTTTGTCCCGGCAGAATGCTGATGTTCGTCATGCGGATGAGCGGAATGCGGTTCCAACCTTCGGCGCGCATGGTGCCGTTGGACCGCCCCTCGCCAATGGATCCCGCCGTCTCTCGCGATGAAATATACCCAGTGAACAGACCGTTGGTGATGATCGGCGTACACTGCGCCGCTACGCCTTCATCGTCGTAAGCAAACGTCCCCAGCCCGGGACCGTGCTGCTCAGTGGCGTCGGCCACCACGTTCACAATGTCACTGCCATAACGCAGCGTGCGCAATTTATCCAGCGTCAGGAATGACGTGCCGGCGAAATTTGCCTCCATGCCCAGCACGCGGTCCAACTCAATTGGATGTCCAATGGATTCGTGAATCTGCAGCCCAAGCTGCGACGAATCCAGCACCACCGTCATTTTCCCCTGCGGACACTGCTCTGCCTTGTGCAGCGCCACGGCCTGTTCCCCAATACGCCGTGCGTTCTCCAGCAGCTTCAGCTCATCAATCAGTTCGTAGCCTTTGCTCTGGTACTGCCCGCCAAAAGAATTTGGATAAGAACGCTTCTGGATCTCAGTGCCGGCAAACGAGTACGCCACAAATCCCGATCCTGTAACGTACCTGGTCTGGTGGATGTCAGAACCTTCACTTGAGTAAAACCACTGCTCGTACCGGCCCATGTGAAGGCTGCTCTCCGCCAGCGTTACTCCCTGTACGCTGAGCAGCTCTTTATCGATCCGCGTCAACAAATCCAGGTTCTGCTCCACTGACGTGGTGAACGGATCAATTTTGCACGGCGTGGCCCACTCCACCTTGGCCGCCCCTTCCGGCGCCAGCCGCACTGGATGCTCTTTTACCCGCGCGGATGCCCTGGCAATCTCCACCGCCTTCGCCGCCGTGCCCTCCACTGATTCGCGCTCCAGGTCGTCGCTCGACGCAAAGCCCCAGGAGTCGTTCACAATCACGCGCACGCCCACGCCCAGCGAATCAGAGCTTGCGGCGTGTCCAACCTTGCCGTTCTTGGTTGCCAGCGTGCGCTGCCGGTCATCCACAATCCGCACATCGGCGTAGGTTGCCCCGCGCTGCTCCGCAATGTTCAACGCCCACTCAGCTACATTTTTCATGCTCATAGCAAACGAACATGATAAATGATTTGTGAGCGCCGGGTTGGCCGGTACAGATGTGTGAGGACTTGCTCACAACCGTGATAGCGTCCAGCTTCGTGAACTGCCATTGCGACCTCAGGTGTCATTCCGAGCCGAGCTCTCGCTACAACTAACCTGTCAAACTTCTTTGGCGAAGGCGAGGAATCTGCCCCGCTGCTCTTCGAGATAATGACCGACGCACCGCCACTGCCAAATGCCATTTCCAAGCAGCGCTATCACCGTAATCAGCGGTATGCTTTCTTGCATGTCGCGAAAACCTGCTCTTGTGAAAGTGGTAGACCTGGAAGAAGGAATGCCTTACGTGGAGCAGGCGCGCCTGCGTATGCAGCATGAATTGCAGGTTGCGCGCAAAGAAGGTTACGCAGCGGTCAAGCTGATCCACGGATACGGCTCCAGCGGCATTGGCGGAGCGTTGCGCGCGGAACTCCAACCAGACCTGCTCATGGCTGCACGCAACGGCGAATTTCGCGCCTGCATTCCCGGCGAAAGTTGGCGTGTCTCTGATGAAACTACCTGGGAGTTGCTCAAAAATTTTCCCGAGTGGAAACAGGATTCAGACTTGGGCAAAGGCAATCGCGGCATCACCATCGTCGTGTTTTGAATCTCTGCGTGGGCAATTCTGATTCGCGGAAATCAGTGAAATCTGCGTTATCAGCGGTAAGGTTTGTTTCCGATCAAGGCCAATCCGGTTACTTTCGTCATCTATCGCTATTACCAACAGCCATAGTACTCTCAGCGCAGTCAGTACATGCCCTCCGGGCGGCTAGAAAGGCAGTAAGACATGCAACCGAGCACTGCAATCAGTCAGGAATCAATCCAACAGGCTAACCAGGCATTCCAAAACCAGGTTTCCAGCCAGATCGCCCGCATCACGGCCGAGCTCAAGCGTATGGAAGACCTGCTGAGTTTCGGTATGGTGGACCGCCGCGTCCTGGGAGAATTTCGCCAGGCCATTGACCGCGTGCGCACCACTGGCTGGCAGGTGGAGCGCTGGCTCGATGGCGATGAGCGCGGCCTGTCCGTGCTCGTGACGGAAGAACGTATCCGCGTCGCCACCAAACTGGCCACACAACTGGCCTGCGAAGCGCCGCTCTCAGATAAACAATTTTCCGGCGTTCGCGCCCTGAGAGATGCCGTCCATAAACTCGACGCAGTCCTCGAAGGCGCCGAGTAAGAAAAGTTTGTTTGTCTGGCGGTTGTTCCATGGGCCGCCGGACCGCGCACTCAGCCCTTCGCATTTTCCATCTTCCTCCTCAGTGCCTCGCTCAGATCCACCACGTCCAGCGGACACCCCGGCCAATTGTGTCGCCAGCACACAACCACGTCACAATCCTTGGGTGCGTGGCCGTGTTTGAAAAAGTTTCGGCTCTCAAATTCAAACTCAATTCGCACCCGCTGCCACCGCCCCTTATCCACCTCGCGCATTGCCTCGCAATCCGGGAACTCGCTTTGAATGTGCGTCACCACAAATCCCAGTTCGCGAGCCATCATGCCAAACAGGAACACCACGCCCATCTCATTGCTCGGCCCATGGGAAAGTGACAGCTCAGTCAGCGGAGGCCCATAGATCGGCCGGTCAGGCCAAATGCGGGACTTCAGCGTGGCCACTTTGAGCACGGCAGATTCCAATTCCGCCGCATGTAACCGTTCCTGGTGTTCCGTAATGATGTCTAAAACGTCCTTCCAATCCTCCATCATTCCTTCCCGAATGATGTACTCCTGCACCCCCGCCGGCGCCTGCTTCCAACTCCCGTACCGGCTGATTAGTGGGCGCATGCTGTACCGGCTCAACTCCTCATACTCCGCTATCGAGGGCAGCCTGCCCAGCTTCCTTACTGTGCCGGCCCAGTCCTCCGCCAGCTGCTTCATGGGCACTCGTCCACCCATCGTTGTCGTCTCCATTCCTGCCGCCGCCACCGCCTCTTTCCATGAGCCAAAATGTTTTTCAATCTGATGCATGGAAACTTTGGTGGAACTGCGGAACTGCTGGCAGCTCGGAGTACGGCCCAGCCGCTCAGCACAGTTTTGTATGGCGATAATCAGTTCTTCTTTGGTCATTTTGGCCTCAGTTGTTTGGGACAGAATCGGAAAACAAAAAAGCCACCCTCATCAGGTGGCTCATTTCCTTTGGTTTTTTTGGTTTTCGGTTTTTGGATTTTGGGACTTGGGTTATTGGGACTTGGGTTTTGGGACTTGGACTCGCTAATGGCTAAGTGCTGATGGCGAAGTGCTTAATAGCCAAATTGCCTTCCTGGAAATCAGTTTGGTCAGTGTAATTAGCGGTAGGGTTTTTGCTCTTCCGATCACGGCGATCACACTGCGATTCCGCGCGATCTCGGCGATTCCTCTGATCCGCGTTGATCCGCGCAAATCCGCGGTAAGACTTTTTCGGATTTCACTGGGTACACGAAGAGTTCGCATGCTGAACCGCATCTTCCACGGGACCCCGGTGGACGCGTCTCAGGACGCCAGATTCAACTCGCTGATCTGGACGCCATTCAGCGGTGCCGCGTGCAGCTCCGGCTCGCTCATCAGCTTAGGTCCTGGCGGACTTGTCAGCCAACTTGCGTACTACCCTGCCGTTCGCCACTGCAGGAAACAGGTTCTTCAACCCACCTCCTGGCGGGAGCCAGGTCAAGCACCAGACGATTACAGGGACTTCAAACCCCGTTCGGGTGGCGACTGGCATCCTTGAGTCTCACTTGCCAGCCTGCCGGCGCCATGTACCGGCACTTCTCCTTCCAGCCTATCTGTATACGCCTATTATTCGCTAAAGTCAAGGGAAAAATGTGTTGAGTTGATTCCGTGTTGCTGATTTTCTCGAATCCATTTTTACGAACCAAGGCTCGCAGAGAGCCGCCTTTTACAAGGGAAAATCACTTTTGTTTATTCAAAACGCTTCCCCCAGAGCTCCAACAGAACAAATACCTTCCATCTGCAACTGTATCCTTGCATTTGTAGCGTTTATTGGACATGATAAAGGAGGGCTTCGCGTCTAAGACAACAGGTAAGGACAAACCAGCCTCGAAGGAGCGCCGTCAGTATGCCCAAAGAAAAGGAGACACCGCCTATTCCAATTTCCCTGCGCGAACAACAGGAGATCAACAATATTTACCTGAAGCTCCGGGAAGCTGAGGCAAAACTGGTTGGCCCTGACGGAAAAACTGAGATTTTGCCCAATAACGTGTATTCATTTCTGCTGCGCCTGTTAGCCGATTTGAAGGCCGGCCATTCGGTCACAATCTTACAGAGCATGCACCGGCTCACAACTGTTGAGGCGGCTAAAGTGTTGGGCGTTTCCCGGCAGTATTTCATTCAACTCTTGGAAAAAGGAGAAATCCCTCACGAAAAGGTAGGTACTCATCGCAGGGTCTTTGTCAGGGATGTCCTTGCGTACAAAGCCAGGCGCGATATAAAGCGGCAGGGCATACTCAACCAATTGGCAAGGCAGGAATTTGCCAGGGGAGACTACGGCAAGGTTCCCGATGATTTTCACTCAGGAAAATGAGTATTCAGCAGTACTCGCCGCTTGTGTTCTCCTGCCAATGGCCCTTTGCGATTGTCTTCTTCGCCTGGCGGAAGCGCCCGCATTGTATCGCCCACTTTGGAGTGAGCGAATATTGGACGAAGTTGCAAACTCACTCAAGCAAGACTTCAACAGGACACCAGAGGAGATTTCCTGGAGGCTGGGGCAAATGAAAGCTGCATTCCCGGAAGCAATGGTAACTGTGCCAGCCGAGTTGCTAACCGGCGTCGAGTGCATTCCTGATCCCGGTGATCGGCATGTTTTAGCAGCAGCGGTGATGGCTCGCGCCAATACGATCGTCACACAGAACAAGAAACACTTCCCGGCAGATTGTTTGGCGAAGTTTGAAGTCCTTTGTCAGAGTGCGGATGAATTTCTTGTTGATCAGTATCACCTGTCATGGGAATTGGTTTTGGACAAATTGGACGCTCAGGCAATTGGGATTGGACAAAACAGAGCGGTTGTTATCGCAAACCTGAGTTTGGCTGCCCCCGAATTTTGCAAGTTATTGGAAGCTCATCCAATGTAGAGGCTCACTTAAAAACAGCTTGACCCGATTCGCGTTAATCCTCGGCAGGAAACCAATCCAGTTTCAAAATCGGCTAAGCACTCAATCCCCAGTTCGGAAATCACCAGCGCACCGAATGAAGCCGATGGTT
>DATFDA010000086.1:0-3460 GCA_035252525.1 Candidatus Angelobacter sp.
GCCATCTTGCCGCATTCATTGCCGTGCTCCTGGTGTTCTTCAGCGGAGGACTGGGATGGTCATGGCTGTTTCTGGACCTGCACAACAGCGACCACGGGCTGATACCCTTGCTCGGCCATTTAACCCACGATTACACCATCAACCTGGACAATCTTTTTCGCTGGGGAAACTCTGTTACCTCGTTGTTCATTCCCCAACGCAGCATTTTGTTCGGGATGCCACTGGCAATTGTGGTTTTCTCTCAATGGTGGATCGTGCTGACTTCAGCAGATGAGGCAAGCGTGGAACCAAGGACAAATTACCGCATGCTGGCAGCCGGCCTTCTAGCGGGATTCCTGCCGCTGATTCATGCTCACACTTATCTGGTGGTGATGATCATGGGCGGATGCCTGGCGCTTATTTTCCGGCGCACGTGGCGGGCATGGTTCTGGTTTGTAATTCCGGCAGTCTTGATCGCGCTTCCCCAGATTCTCTGGCTCTCCGCGAACGGTACCATCCACGCGCGCGATTACATCGGCTGGCATCCCGGATGGGACCACGGCAACCTCAATGTCGTACAGTTCTGGCTGCTCAATTTGGGCTTCTTCCTGCCTGCGCTGCTTCTGGCCCTGCTGTGGCGTGATTCAGAGTTCTCCACGCCTCGCCCGCTGCTCAAATACTATCTGCCGTTTGTGCTCTGTTTCATTGTTCCCAACCTCATCTCGCTGGCTCCGTGGATCTGGGACAACATCAAAGTTCTCATCTACTGGTATCTTGCGTCGGTCCCACTTGTTGCTCTTCTGCTGGCGCGCGGCCTGCGGCAGAAATCATTCTGGCGATGGATCACCGCCGCTGCGCTGGCAGGCATGCTGCTGGCGGGAGGGCTCGATATCCTGCGCGTGGTTACAGATGCATCGCCGAACCGCGAATTCAGCAATGATGACATTGCCGCCGCAACCACCATTCTGGACCACACCGGCCCCCATTCAGTCATGTTGAATGCACCCACGTGGAACTCGGCGGTGTATCTCACGGGCAGGCTGTCAGTGCTGGGCTATCCGGGATGGGTGAATTCGCGCGGCCTCAACTACGTTCAGCGCTCCGCCGATATTCAGACCATCTACTCCGGCGGCGAGCAAGCAAATTCACTGCTAAAGCACTATCATGTTGATTATGTGCTGATTGGTCCGGCCGAGCTTGCCTCACTTCCGGTAAATGAGCAATTCTGGGCCAGGCAAGAGCAGGTGGCTGCCGTGGATGGCTATCGTTTGTACCGGACCTCCATCAGGTAGATCGGCCAAGTAGAAAGGGTTAGCAAAGATGAAGATTGGGATTTTGACTGGCGGGGGTGATTGCCCAGGGTTGAATGCTGTGATCCGCGCGATTGTTCGCAAAGGGATTTTTCATTACAACGATGAGTTCATAGGCTTTCTGGAAGGCTGGCGCGGAGTGCTGGAAGATATGACGCGGCCGCTTGATCTGGAAGCGGTGAAGGGCATTCTTCCGCAGGGCGGCACCATTCTTCGGACCTCGCGTACCAATCCAGCGAAAAAGGAAAACGGCCTTGAGCGCTGCATTGAAAACCTGAAGCGGAACGGGGTTGAAGCCCTGATCGCCCTTGGAGGCGATGACACCCAGTCAGTGTCCCTCAAGCTGTTTGAACGAGGAGTGAAAGTGGTTGCGGTGCCGAAGACCATTGATAACGATCTGAGCGGCACGGACCTTTGTTTCGGCTTTGATACTGCCGTCAGCATCGCCACGGAAGCCATTGACCGCGTGCACACCACGGCGGAAGCGCACAACCGCGTGATTGTGGTGGAAGTGATGGGCCGCGATTCCGGCTGGATCGCGCTTTACAGCGGAGTGGCCGGCGGCGCAGACGTAATCCTGATACCGGAGCAGCCTTTTGACATCCAGGACATTGCCGATACCCTGAAGCAGCGGCATGATCGCGGCCGTTATTTCAGTATTGTGGTGGTGGCGGAAGGAGCCAAGCTGGCCAGTGCGACGGCGGAGATGGAGCGCCGCAAGAAAGATGAATTTGGTCACGTGAGGCTCGGCGGAATTGGCGCCACGCTGGCGGCGGAAATTGAGAGCCGCACCGGGTTTGAGACCCGCGCGGTCGTCCTGGGGCACACCCAGCGCGGAGGTTCGCCTACAGCATTTGACCGCATGCTGGCGACGCGCTATGGCATTGGAGCCATTGACCTGGTACATGCAGGCAAGTTCGGCTGCATGGTCTCGCTTAAAGGCAACGACATTGTTTCGGTACCGATTTCAGACGCTGTTGCGCGGACTCGCGTTGTCAGTCCGGAGCTGATCAATGTGGCTGTAAGCCTGCGTGAGAGACATACGGAGGCGGTCGCCGGAATGAAGGGTGATGGCGCGCGGCCGAACGGCCTTCGCTAAGTTTCTCTTGCCTTCCTATCAATCGGCCTTTTTGTCCACAAGCAGCCCGGCTGGCGTGTGATCGGCGAAGCACCGTCCTGTGTTTTTATGGCAATATTGAAATATCGGCAATTCCTCTATGTCGGCGGCGCCCGCAGAAATTAAAAAACGCAGAACAGTAAAGGCAGCGCCGAAGCCCGCCCGTGCCCTTTCGCAGGTTACAACCAGGAAATTCTGGCGGCTGACTCTGTGGCAGTGGACAGCGCTCATCGTCCTGATTGGCGCTTCCGTTTTGCGGCTGTGGGACCTGAGCGCCAAAGTGCTCCACCATGATGAAGGCGTGAACGGAATGTTCATGGTCAATCTTTACCGGACCGGCTATTACCACTACGATCCGGCAAATTATCATGGCCCTTCGCTGTACTACATAGGCGAGATCACCACGACAATCGGCAGTGTTTTTCTTGGCAAAGATGGGCTGAACACATTCACCATCCGGCTGGTCACGGCGCTGTTTGGCATTGGCGTGGTGTGGCTGATGCTCTGCCTGCGCCGTGAGCTTGGCGCGTTCGGATCGCTGGCGGCCGCATCTCTGGCAGCAGTGTCTTCAGGGTTCGTGTTTTTCTCGCGCTATTTCATTCACGAGATCCTGTTTATCTTTTTCACACTGAGCACGGTTGTGGCATTGCTGCGCTATCGTGAGACGCGAAAGCCGGCTTCTTTCATGCTGGCCTCTGCTTCGCTGGCGCTGCTGGGAACGACCAAAGAGACGTGGATCATTACCGTAGCTGTCTGGGCCATTGCGATTCCCTGCACCATGATCTGGCTGCGCATCAGGAAACCGGAAGCAGTAGAAGACCCGCCTTTATCGATTGCGCCAACCGAAAATGCAGCGGACGGAAAGACTTGGACACGAAGCCAGCTTTTCGTGAACGCGGCGGTGCTGTTTGCAGCCATCTGGGTAGTGCTTTACTCGTCATTATTCACCAATTTTCCGCAAGGACTGATTGACTCGGTACGCACGTACGGCTACTGGTTCCACACCAGCGGCAATGCGAATGTCTATGACTGGACGAAGTATCTGGAATGGCTG
>DATFDA010000087.1:0-14491 GCA_035252525.1 Candidatus Angelobacter sp.
TCGATATTCTTCACTGTCACAGTTGCACCAGCCACTGCCGCTCCGCTTGAGTCTGTAACGGTTCCCTTGATACTGGCGGTGTTTTGCCCAAAAGCCGCCATCGTGAACGAAAATATCGCCACCAACAGCAGCCAGGGGGAAAAGGCTACCTTTCTTGACATCTCTCACTCCTCCTTTTTGGAAAGCACTTCAGAAATTTAAAGTGAAAATGACTGTTTGACGTTGAAGCATCAGCAAATCAACAGAGCTCACATTAATTGCATGGAGCAGGCCGCCAGCAGCTTGGTGCTGTATAGTTGCACCCCTTCTTCCAGATTTGAAAGAGACGCTCTGCGAAAGGAATCAATCAGTTAGGTCTGAAAGAGGCAATCGTGTCTATGAAAATTGGGAGGAATAATGAGAGTGATTCCCGAATTAGGGACTAAAACAGCGAGAATCCTTAACTTGAAAACTTTGCTTTCGTTAAGTTTGACTCTGCTGGTTCGTCCAAAAAGGGGACCCGTGCTTATTGCGGTGGCCGTTTTGGCGCCGGGAGCCGGTGCGAGTTTGTAATGCGTGGCCGAACGTCATCCGCAGCCTGCGCCGATTCCGGATGATTTACTTCCACGGTCAATGGCCGTTGCAGAACCATCTCCAGCGAAGTTCCCTGTTCAATGCGAACGTCCTGCCCGCGAGTGAATAGAACCTGTCCCAGGCCTACGGCAGCGCCAGCCAGGCCGCCAATCGCAGCCCCTGTTCCTGTGCGCGTTGCCACCGTCCCTACCACAGCGCCCGTAGCGCCGGTTTTGGCGACCGTGCCGGTGTCTTTCCCTTTTTGCCCGTTAGCCTTTACGGTTCCTTCATCGTCGCTGACGGTTGAGTTCGTAGCGCCGGGCTGGCTCTTGAGTGCACCAGGCAGATCAACCGTATACCCGTTTGGAAAAATCATGGTATCGAAGTGAAACAGGATCTGCGCCCGTCCTTTGATTCGGCCAGCGCGCTCCACGTGGGCGATTTCGCCCTTCACATATGTGCCGGCAGGAATCACCACAACGTTGTCCTGCGTCACGGGGAAAGAAGTTTGGCAGTAAACGCCATCGCCCACGTGCGCACTTTTCGTATCAATGGGGCTTTTGAGTTGCAGCAACACCTTGGTTCCGGCGGGCACGGTCATGGCTCGCGACGATGGCTGCCCTGACCCTGGAGTCGGCGGAGAGCTTGCTTCCTGGTTCGATGTTGAAGCAGCGGGCGTTTCGGCCTGGCCGGCAGCGACCATGGTGAGTGCACCTGAAAGCAGGAAGGCGGCAAAGATACGCATGGGACTTCTCTCCGCTTTTTCAGATCTGGATTGTAGCTCTAAAGCTGACGATTATAGATGCTTTCAGCTACTCACCCGGCTGCCTGATTAATTCCAATTCTTTAATGATCTCGCTGGCGGCCTTTGCCGGATCGCTGGCGTGGGTAATAGGCCGTCCCACCACTACATGGGTGGCGCCTGAAGCGATGGCCTCGCCGGGAGTGGCTACGCGCTGCTGATCGTTCAAAGCGGCTCCGCGAGGCCGAACGCCAGGTGTGACTATGGCGAACCCTTCCCCCAACGATTGCCTTATCTGTGCGGCTTCCTGCGGCGAAGCCACTACCCCGCTGAGCCCTGCTGTTTTCGCCAGGGCAGCCACACGCAAGACCTGGTCAACCACTCGCCCTGCCACCCCAACTTCCTGCAAAGCCTGATCACTTATGCTGGTCAGGACGGTCACAGCCAGCAGCTTCACCCGCCCAGAGGCGGCCTCGACGGCTGCCTTCAGCATTCCAGAACCGCCCGACCCGTGAATTGTGAGCATGTGGACGCCGAGTTCGGCTGCCTGCCTTACTGCCAAACCCACGGTGTTTGGAATATCGTGAAATTTAAGATCGAGAAAAACCTTCCGCCCTGACCGAACCAGCTCCCGCACAAATTCCGGGCCTTCGGCGGTAAAAAGCTGCAGGCCGACCTTGTATATCCCGGCAGCCGGTCCGATGCGCAGAACAAGATCACGCGCTTCCCTTGCCGTCGGGACATCCAAAGCGACAATAAGGCGGTCCCGCATGGTGATTGGTGCGGGCGTTGCTATGGCCTGATTTTGCGGGGACATACCCCTCAGTATAGTCCCGAACGGATCAGTTGGCTCCGAAAGGCTGGTTCGTAGCTGCGGCAACTGACGGCGGATCAATAAGGTCGATCCTGATGGGTTCCAACCCGTCACGGAAGTTCAGCATGCGAGCGGCGCTGTAACTGAGATCCATGATCCGGTCGCCCACGTAAGGACCACGATCGTTCACCCGGACAACCACCCACTTGCCGTTTCTCAGGTTCGTTACCTTCACGTAGCTTCCCAGCGGAAGCTTCTTGTGGGCGGCAGTCAGCTCAAACATGTCAAAGTCTTCACCGCTGGCCGTTGTCCTGCCGTGAAACTGCTTTCCGTACCAGGAAGCCATGCCCACCTGGTAGGGTTTTGCTGCCGTCTTGCGCTTCTTTGCTGTGGCCGTTTTTGAGGGTTGGTTGCTCCTTAGGGTCTTTGAACTGTTAGTGACCTTGGGGTCGGTCGATGTTTTGGCTTGGGGCTTCAGGTGGTCGTGAACGGGAGCCGCCCCCACGTTGGTAGCCATGTAGCAAGCTACCGCCAGAATGGACAGTACTCGAGTCATGCACACTCCTTGACTGCGTAATTTTTAGGGTCCCCCAACTACTCGTCATGGTCCGGTAATTCTATGATTTTGCTGGATAAAATAGCAATCGCCTTGTATTCACCCAAACATTTAGTGTTGCTTTTATGCCACATCCATGCTAGCCGTTTTCAGACCTCATTCCGCCAGCTCCCCTCTGGCAACTTGAGTCTTTGATGTACTCAGTGTCTCTGTCGTTAGCTGCCGTTACACAAATGATGCAATTTTTTGGTGCATATGCACCCAGATTGAGCAGGGCAGGAACCATCTAATCCTGTCCGAGCTGACGCTTATCCCCTGTTACACTGGTAGGTTAGGAGGGTTCTGAGACGTGCAGGATGTATACATTTTGTCGGCTGTGCGGACCCCTATTGGCAAGTTTGGGGGCAAGCTGGCCGGCTTTACCTCCCCGGATCTGGGGATCGTGGCGGCCCAGGCTGCCCTGCAAAAGGCAGGGGTGGACGCCAGCCAGGTTGAAGAAACCATCTTCGGCTCTGCCCGGCAGGCCGGCAACGGGCCAAATCCAGCCCGCCAGATTTCCGTTCGCAGCGGGATACCGAAGGAATCCCCGGCCTACACCGTCAATCAGGCATGCGCCTCCGGAATGAAGGCAATCGCCCTAGGGTTCCAGGAGATCGCCTTTGGCAATATGGATTGCGTCCTGGCTGGGGGCACTGAATCGATGTCGCGCGTTCCCTACTACCTGGATGGTGGCCGCTGGGGCTACCGGCTTGGGAACCAGGAACTGGTCGATGGCATGTACCGCGACGGCTTCCTTTGCAAAGTCTGCAATATGGTGATGGGCGAAACTGCCGAAATCCTCGCTGAGCAGTACAAAATTGGACGAGAGGAACAGGACCAGTTCGCCCTGCGCTCCCAGCAAAAGGCGGAAATCGCCATCAAGGCAGGCCGGTTTAGTGATGAAATTGCTCCGGTGACGATCAAAGGCAAAAAAGGTGACGAGGTATTTGCCCAGGACGAACACCCGTTTTTGGGGGCTACGCTGGAGAAAATGGCCAAACTGGCACCAGTTTTCTCAAAAACCGGGAGCGTGACTGCCGCCAATTCATCTGGAATCACCGATGGAGCCGCCGCCATGGTTTTGGCGGGTGACACCTTCGTTAAAAAGAACGGACTCAAGCCGCTGGCGCGCATCATTGCCGCCACGTCTGCCGGCGTGGATCCAAAGACGATGGGAATAGGCCCCGTGCCAGCCATGGCCAAGCTGGAAAAGAAGACGGGAATTAAATTGAACGCCTACGACTTGATTGAACTCAACGAAGCTTTTGCCGCCCAGGTCATTGCCTGCGACCGCGAACTGCACTTCGATCCGGAAAAGCTAAATGTCAATGGCGGAGCGATTGCTCTGGGGCATCCCATTGGTTGCACCGGCGCTCGGATATCTGTGACCCTGCTGCATGAAATGCTCAAGCGCAAAGCGCAGCGCGGCGCAGCCACCCTGTGTGTCAGCGGGGGGATGGGAATGGGACTGGCTTTAGAGCGGGTATGAGGGATATGTCATCCAACCACGAGGTTGAGATTAAGTTTCGGATTACCGATTTTGAGGCTCTCACTGCGTCCCTCCAATCCGCCCAGTTTCAACTGCTCACCCCTCGCACCCATGAGATGAATACGCTCTACGACCTTCCCGGCCGGGAGCTGCGAGCCCGGGGCGCACTCCTTCGTCTGCGACAATACGGTGATAAGTGGACGCTCACTTATAAAGACAAGGCCGCCACCGAAAGGAAGCACAAGTCCCGTCCGGAAATCGAGACGCAGTTAGAGAACGGCCCGGCCATGGACCAAATTCTGCACGCCTTGGGATTTCGACCCGCCTTCAGCTATGAAAAGTTCCGCACCGAGTGGACTGACCAGCGCGGTCACGTGGTGCTGGATGAGACGCCGGTCGGCAACTTCGGCGAAATCGAGGGCAGCCCCGAGTGGATTGACCGGATCGCAGCTCAGCTCGGCATATCAGAGGACCAGTACATTAAGGCCTCTTACAGCGAACTTTTCCGGGAGTGGAAGCGGGCAAACGGAAGCTCCGCTCAGGACATGCTGTTTGCCCAGTAGAACGCAGATTATGAGGAAAATCTATCCTCAAAATTCATTCTCACTCGTCTAAAGCAACATGGCCGCACAACCCTCGGCACTGAAAAGGGCCAGAGATCATCGATCCGCACCCGGTAGTCACCCCATCAAAATCCCCGCAGCCAGCATTTCAGAGCTACAATTCTGACAATTCCAAGGAGATCCGCCATGTACGACTACATCATTGTCGGAGCGGGTTCGGCTGGGTGCGTTCTGGCCAACCGGCTCAGTGAGGATCCCAATATAAAGGTCCTGCTGCTGGAAGCCGGCGGACCGGACACACGCAAGGAAATCCACATCCCTGTGGCATTTTCAAAATTGTTCAAGACGCCCTGCGATTGGACGTACTACACGGAACCCGAAGCACAACTGGACAACCGCAACCTCTATTGGCCGCGAGGGAAGGTGCTTGGCGGAAGCAGCTCTATCAACGCCATGATTTACATACGTGGCCACCAATCTGACTACGACAGATGGCGCGATCTGGGAAATCCGGGCTGGGGCTATCGCGATGTGCTGCCCTATTTCAAAAAATCAGAAGACCAGGAGAACGGCGCATCAGAATTCCACGGAGCCGGCGGGCCGCTGCACGTAACCAATTTGCGGTCACCCAACCTCCTATCAGAAGCCTTTGTGGAGGCTGCACAGCAATGCGGGTATTCGCGCAATCAGGATTTCAACGGCCCTCAGCAGGAGGGGTTTGGCTTTTATCAGGTTACTCAGTTCGAGGGGAAACGATGCAGCGCTGCCGCCGCCTTTCTCCAGCCGGTGATGAAGCGACCCAACCTGACTCTCCGCACCGGCGTGCAGGTTTTTGACATTATCGTGGAGAAGCGCCGTGCCGTGGCCTTGAGCTTCCAGCAGGGTGAGGGCAGCACACAGGAGAAGGCTGCGCAAGAAATCATTATCTGCGCCGGTGCCATTGGCTCGCCGCAGCTTCTCATGCTTGCCGGCATTGGCCCCGCCGAACATTTACGTTCTCTCGGCATTCCCGTCACCTGCGACCTTCCCGGAGTGGGCGGCAATCTTCAGGACCATGTGGCAGTTCCCGTCGTTTACCAGTGCACACAGCCCATTACCCTCGCCAATGCTGAGAGCGTGAAAAGCGTGGCCAAGTACATGTGCTTCAAGAATGGAATGCTGACTTCAAATGTCGCTGAGGCAGGCGGCTTCACCAAGACAAACCCGGCGTCCTCCGCTCCCGATCTTCAATTCCACTTTGGTCCTGGCTACTATGTGGACCACGGCTTCGCAACCTTCAAGGGACATGCGTACACCTTTGGGCCCACCATGATTCGTCCCTACAGCCGCGGCCGCATTGCGCTGCGCTCCAGCAATCCGCTGGATTCGCCTGTGATTCGAGCCAACTACTTCCAGGACAAACGCGACATGGACGTGATGCTGGAAGGAGTGAAGCTGGCGCGGACGCTAGCTGCCGCCAAAGCCTTTGACAAGTACCGCGGGCGTGAGATGCATCCCGGGCCCGACGCCGCTGACGATAAAGCCTTACTGGACCACATTGCCAAATATGCTGCAACGCTCTATCACCCGGTCGGTACTTGCAAGATGGGCAATGATCCTGAGGCGGTGGTGGATCCCGAACTTCGTGTGCATGGGGTTGAAGGGCTACGCGTTGTAGACGCTTCGGTTATGCCCACGGTGACCGGCGGCAACACCAACGCGCCGACCATCATGATCGCTGAAAAAGCCGCAGATATGATCAAAGTATCAATCTCATCAAAAAAACGCGCAGACTCAATCCTGAGCACCGTCTGAGAACTGCGTTCTACCAGGGTAAAACATGGGCCGAGCCAGAAAACGCTCATGCAGACCTGCTGCAGATTTCTCCTTTAAATCCGGATTGCAGATATCTGAAAACTAGGGACTTATAATTACGCCCAGCGCCTTACAACGGGACTAAAATAATTGTGGTAGGTATTTTTTCCAACGGGTTATTTCCATGAAACGGGTGCTGTTCTTTGCGGTACTTGGAGTTGTTTTCCTCATTCCAGCGCACGCCCAGATGCGTGGCGGCGGAATGCGTGGAGGTGTGGCTGGCCCTCGCTTTAGTTCTGGTTTCCGCTCCGGGCCGGTAATGCCGGCACGCGGCTTTGCTCCCCGGGGGCGTGCGTTTGCTGTTCGTCCAGGTGTTGCCCCACGGGGCGTAATGGCAAGACCACGGTTTGCTTCCTCTCCGCGGTTTACCTCCTCCGGACGATTCTTCACGTTTAACCCAAGGCGCGCCCGCGGACACGGAATTTTCTTCCCCAACTGCATCGGCTTCCCCTGCTTCCCAGGCCGTCATCATTTCTTCAGGAACTCGTTCTTCTTCGGAAGTCCGTTCTTCGGGAACCCGTTTTTTTTCGGCAGCCCCTTCTTTTCGCCGTTTGTGACTGCTGGTTTTATCCCGGGTTTCGATTATCCTTACGATTACTATAACCAGCCGCAGCAGCAACCCGTAGTGGTGCAGTCCGATAATGGCGCTGAAACGCAGCTTGCCATTGAGGTCCAGCGGCTCTCCGATGAGATTTCTGATTTGCGCGGCGAGCAGGCCATGCAGGAGATTCGCAACCGTCCCGCTCCGCCTCCGGGCACTTCCATGTCGGCAGTCTCGCCCGCAGCATCAACTACGTTTGTCTTCCGTGATGGGCGGAGGCTGACGGCAGAAAACTACGCCATCACCGGCCAGACTTTATGGATTCTGAACGAGCACACGGCAAAGAAATTCGCTATTTCTGACCTTGATCAGGCAGCTACGGAGCAGGTGAATTCGGCAAATGGAGTCGAGTTGCATCTTCCCCAGCCATCAAAGCATTAACCTTTCGCCAAAAGAACCATGAAGCGTCACACTCCCAGTGTGGCGCTTTTGTTTGCTGCGCGTCCGGTTCGCAGCGCGTTGAACTCCGTGTTATTCTCACGAGTTTCCACTTTTCGAACAAGATCGTACAGGTCTCATGAGTCATCTTTTGCTGGTCCGGCATGGGCAGGCTTCTTTTCTTGAGGAGAACTATGACAAGCTCTCCGCCAAAGGGGAGGCGCAGAGCAGGCTATTGGGAAAGTACTGGGCGGAAATCAAGCTGCCCGTTGATCGTGTTTATACCGGACCGCGCGTGCGCCAGCGGGAAACAGCACGGCTTGTGGGTGAAACGTATAAAGAATCAGGTTTGCGTTGGCCTGAGGCGGAGATCATGGAGGCCTTTGATGAATTCAAGGCCGAAGCAGTGGTGGAACAGGCGCTTCCACCGCTGGTGAAAAGCGATCCTCATATCCGCGGCATGTATCAGGAGTTTGAAAAAGCTCAGGGCCAGGCCGAGCGGTTTAAAAGCTTTCAGCGAATGTTTGAGATTGTGGTGGGTCGCTGGGCTGCGGGCGAACTTCCTATCCCAGGGATTGAGCCGTGGTCGCAATTCTGTGATCGCGTGCAGAGTGGATTCGCCGCATTGACCGGCAATGGCAGCCGCTCTCAACGCATCATCATTTTCTCTTCCGGCGGCCCGACTGGCGTCGCCATGCAACGTGCGCTGAGTCTTTCCACGGAAGCAACACTCAAAACTGCATGGATGGTCGCAAATTCTGCCTATAGCCAGTTTCTTTTCTCCGGTAGCCGCTTCACCTTGGCCTCGTATAATTCCTATCCGCACATCACTGATCGCGAATTTCTCACCTACAGGTAAGGAGACGCACATGGATTTCGCCATCTCGCCACAAATGCAGAGGACGCTGAATGACATTCAGCAATTCGTGGAACGCGAACTCTATCCCCTGGAATCGGAAGTAGGAATGAAAGGGTTTCGCGCCACGCTACCCAAGCTGAAATCCGTGCGGCAGAAGGTGAAGGAACTGGGCTGGTGGTGTCCGCAAATCCCCAGGGAGCACGGCGGCATGGGGCTCAACCTGATGGACCACGGCATGGTCAGCGCGGTGCTCGGGCGTACGCTCCTTGGTCATTATGCATTCAACTGTCAGGCGCCCGATGCAGGCAATATGGAAATCCTGCTGGAACATGGCACGCCCGAACAGAAGAAAACTTATCTTGATCCCCTTTTGCGTGGTGAGATCAGAAGTTGTTTTGCCATGACGGAGCCTGAGCATGCCGGATCAAACCCCACGTGGATGAGCACAACGGCGGTGAAGCACGGCGACGATTACGTGATCAATGGCCATAAATGGTTCACGTCTTCCGCCGATGGGGCCACATTCGCAGTCACCATGGCTGTCACCAATCCCGATGCGCCGCCGCATCAGCGTGCCAGCCAGATTCTGGTTCCAACCAATACTCCGGGGTTCAAACTCATAAAGAATCTGAGCGTGATGGGACATGTGGGTGAAGACCACGCCAGCCACGCGGAAGTGCGCTTTGAAAACTGCCGCGTGCCCCAGAAGAACCTGCTGGGCAAGGAGGGTGCAGGATTCGCTATAGCGCAGGAACGTCTGGGCGCGGGCCGCATCCACCATTGCATGCGCTGGATCGGCATCTGCGAACGCGCCTTCGACCTTATGTGCAAGCGTGCGGCACAAAGGGAACTGGCACCAGGCAAGCCGCTAGGCACACGACAGATGGTCCAGCAGTGGATTGCTGAAAGCCGCGCCGAAATCAATGCGTCCAGGCTGATGGTTCTTGAAGCCGCGTGGAAAATCCAGAATTTCGGCCAGCTTGAGGCACGCGAAGAAATTTCGTGTATCAAATTCTATGTGGCAGGCGTGCTGCTCAAGATTCTTGATCGCGCCATTCAAACCCACGGCGCTATGGGACTCACGCCGGAAACACCGCTGGCCGCCTTCTACGCTGCGGAACGTGGTGCGCGCATTTACGATGGCCCGGATGAGGTCCACAAGATGGTGGTGGCGCGGCAACGATTGAAAAAATACGGGCTGCAGGTATCCACATAATGGCAGCGGACTTTCGGGACCATTCGCGCGAAATCCGGCAGGGAGAAGAGTTGAACCTTGCTCAGCTCGAATCCTACCTGCGCAGCCATTTTCCTGAAGCAGGTGGTCCCATCAGCATTAGGCAGTTCCCTTCCGGCCATTCCAATCTCACTTATTCAGTGTCGCTCGGCAGGCAAGAGATGGTCCTGCGCCGTCCGCCCTTCGGCAGCAAGGTGAAGTCAGCCCATGACATGGGTCGCGAGTATCACGTACTCTCGCGATTGCATGGTGTGTACCCTGCACCCAGGCCTCTGCTGTACTGCACCGATGAGAGCGTGATCGGCGCGCCGTTTTATCTCATGGATCGCGTGCGCGGCGTCATCCTGCGGCGCAACCTGCCTGAAGGATTCACACTTGATCCGGCTACAGCCCGCAAGCTCAGCGAATCGTTCATTGATAATCTCGCGGCGCTTCATGCACTTGATTACAACGCAATTGGACTCGGAGACCTCGGCAAACCGGCCGGGTATCTCGAGCGGCAGGTCAAAGGCTGGATGGAGCGCTATCACGGCTCGAAGACAGAGGAACTGCCGGAGATAGAGCAGATCTCAACGTGGCTGGGCGAGCACATGCCCACAGCCAGTGACTCCACATTGATTCATAACGACTACAAATATGACAACATGATTTTGGCGGAAGACGACGTCACGCGGATCAAGGCCGTGCTCGATTGGGAGATGTGCACGCTGGGTGATCCCCTGACAGACCTGGGAACGGCGCTGGCCTACTGGGTAAATGCAGATGATCCATCTGAAGTGCAGATGGTTCGCTGGGGCCCCACTTCAGTCGCCGGCAGCCTCACGCGCCAGGAACTCGCGCAACGCTATGCGGAAAGAACCGGCCGCAACCTTGACCATATTCTTTTCTACTATGTCTTCGCATTGTTCAAGGTGGCTGTGATCATCCAGCAGATTTATTATCGCTACTATCACGGCCTGACGAAGGACGCGCGTTTCGCCACGCTGGGCGAAGTTGCCAAGATGCTTTTGCAAGCGGGGCTGGGAGCGGCACGGCGCGGCTCAATTTGATTGCACGCTAACTCATCGATAAAGCCTGACCAGCCATTCCGCCACGCACGCTGGTTTTGTACCGCCTTCCGATTCGACTGTAGCGTTGTAGAGCGCTTCCACTCCGTTTCCTTCCACTTCCTTGACTGCTGCTAAGGTAAAACGCGCGCGAATCTTTGAACCCACGCGCACCGGCGAGACCCAGCGAACCTTGTTGAGACCGTAATTCAAACCCATGCGGACACCGCTTTTAATTGCGATGGCTTCTCCCATGAAATAGGCAAGCAGTGAGAGCGTGAGGAACCCGTGAGCGATTGTTTCCTTAAAGGGCGACTCGCGCCGCGAGCGTTCAACGTCAACGTGAATCCAGTTGTGGTCTCCGGTGGCCTCTGCAAACTGCTGGACGCGGTCTTGCGTTACCGTGAGCCAGTCAGTAATGGCGACTTCCTGGCCGACCGATTGTTTCAGGTCTTCGATGGATTCAAAGATGTGCTTGGGCATTCGACTCCAACTCACTAGCAAACTCGCTCGCTGTCGCTCAGGTGACACAAAGCCCGGAGTTCCAGCGGCCTAGAGCCCGCCCGCAATCTCCAGCACTTGCCCGGAAACATAATCCGACAGCGGCGAGGCGAAAAAGAGCACTGCGCCCGCGGCTTCATGCGGCGTGCCTGAACGTCCCATAGGAATCATCTTGGACATCACTTGCAGGTTGTTTGCGGGAATGCCCAGTTCGATCTCGACATTTTCACGCTTGATCTTGACCTGCTCTTCTTTGGCATGGGTAAGCCGTGTATCGATCCAGCCGAAAGCCACAGCATTGGCTTGCACATTGAACATGCCCCATTCTTTAGCCAGGGTTTTGGCGAGTCCAATCACTCCTGACTTGCCGGAAGAATAATTTGCTTGTCCCGCATTGCCGCGCGTGCCGGATGTGGAGCTGATACAGATGATCTTGCGCGCTCTGGCTCTTCCCTGCTCCGCTTGCTCCTTCTTCGCTGTTTCGCGGATAAAGCTGGATGCAGCGCGGATGATCCTGAACGGCGCAGTAAGATGGCAGTCAATAATGGCCTGCCATTGCTGGTCTGTCATCTTGTGAATGACGCCGTCCCAGGTGTAACCGGCGTTGTTGACGATGATATCGAGCCCGCTGAATTTTTCCAGAGTAGCTTTGATCAGGCGATCAGGAAATTGAGAATCGGTCACGTCGCCGGCGAAAGCCAGCACCTGTCCACCCGATTTCTGGATAGCAGCGGCTGCCTCGTTCAACGGAGCAGGATCGATGTCAGACATCACAACTTTGGCGCCGTGCTGGGCAAACAGTTCCGCTGTTGCCTGCCCGATGCCGCGTGCCGCTCCGGTTACTATGGCTACTTTGTTCTCAAGAAGCTTCATATTTTTCCGTGTCTCACCGCAAAGGGCGCTAAGGACGCAAAGGATACAAATATTTCCCGGCGCTCCTTTGCGACCTTCGCGTCCTTTGCGGTAAAAAAATCTATTTCTTGGTCGCCATTTCCGGCCGAATGCTCTCCGTTCCGGACCAGTACTTTTTGCGCAGCTCTTTCTTCAGGATCTTGCCTGTGCCTGTTTTCGGCAGAACTTCCATAAACTCGATAGAGCGCGGGCATTTGTAGTGCGAGAGGCGGCTGCGGGTAAATTCCATCAGCTCGCTTTCGCTCAACTGCATTCCTGGCTTCAATGAGACAATCGCCTTGGGCACTTCACCCCAGCGTTCATCGGGAACAGGGATGACAGCGACTTCATAAACAGCAGGATGGGCGAGCATGGCCTTTTCCACTTCCAGCGATGAAATGTTTTCTCCGCCGCTCACGATGATGTCTTTCTTGCGATCAACGATTAGAACGTAACCGTTCTCGTCCATGGTGGCCATATCGCCGGTATGGAACCAGCCGCTGCGCATAACAGCCGCCGTTGCCTCGGGCTGCTTCCAGTAACCTGCCATTACACCGTCACTGCGCGCCACAATTTCGCCAATGCTTACTCCATCGTGAGGAACGTCATGATCTTCTGCATCTACAATTCGAATTTCCACTCCTGGCAAGGGATAACCGGTGCGCGCCTGTCCTTCAAACCGTTCTTCACCCTGCCAATCCACACCAGCCTTGACCTGCGCAGTTGTCAGCACCGGGCAGGTCTCGGTGAGGCCATAGCCGGAGAAGCATATACACCCAATACGCTCCTCCACCTGGCGTACCAGCGTGGGCGAAGCGGCAGCGCCGCCGAGCGTAATTCGCTTGAGACTGCTCAGGTCATATTTGGGGCGCTCAGGGCAGTTCACCAGCGCTGTGGCCATCGTCGGCACCAGGCTGCAGGCGTGGACTTTTTCCTGTTCAATCAGGCGGAAAACTTCCGGCGGATCAAATTTGCCGATCATCACATGGGTGGCGCCCACCAGCGTCAACGAGTGGGCTACGCCCCATCCATTAGCGTGGAATAGTGGGATGGTGTGCAACTCCACCGTGTCCGGTCCGGTGTTGAATACGACAATCACGTTTAACGCATGCAGATAAATATTGCGGTGGGTAAGCATAACGCCCTTGGGATTGGCGCTGGTGCCGCTGGTATAGAAAAGCTCCGCCAATGCATTTTCATCCACCTGCATGAGGTCTGTGCGATAAGGAGCGGCTGTGGCGATTAAATCTTCATAACGCTGCTGCACCGCCCAGCTCTGCGATGGTGCGTGATCCAGGCCTACAAACTTTTTCACGCTGTGCAGCTCACTGCGGAACCCCTCAACGATTGGAGAAAACTGCTCCTGGAAAATGAGAACTTTTGCTCCTGAATCATTAAGGATATAGGCCAGCTCATTCCGCGTGAGCCGGATGTTGAGCGGCAGCAGGACCGCACCCGCTTCAAGCACTCCGTAATAAGCTTCAAGCAGCCGATGGCAGTTGCCGCTCAGGTAGGCGACCCGGTCTCCGGGCTGCACACCCATTTCCCGCAGGGCACCGGCAAGCCGCGAAGCCCGCGAAGCAAATTGCGAGTAAGTAAATCGCTCATTACTGCAGATTACGGCCGTTTTGCCGGGAAATTGCTGGGCCGCGTAGCGCAGGAAGCGGATTGGAGTGAGTGGAATATTCATGCGAAAGCAAACCTCAAGCGGTCTGGCCCCCATCCACCACAAGCACATGCCCGGTCACGTAGTCAGATGCGGCGGAGGCGAGAAAAACGGCAGCGCCTTTCAGATCATGGTCGCTGCCAAAACGCCGCAAGGGAATGTGTGGGAGCAGATCTTCTTTCTTATGTTCAATCACCCATGTAGACATATGAGTGGGGAACCATCCCGGCGCAAGCGCATTCACCTGGATGTTGTGCCGCGCCCATTTCCAGGCCAGGTCTTTGGTGAAGGATATTACTCCGCCCTTGCTGGCGTGGTATCCCGTAGCCATGACGTGTTCCGGAGGCGCTCCGCGCAGGCCCGCCACTGAAGCCACAT
The DNA here is from genome assembly GCA_035252525.1 of Candidatus Angelobacter sp. GTDB lineage: Bacteria > Acidobacteriota > Terriglobia > Terriglobales > Acidobacteriaceae > Angelobacter. Next base: position 14,164 of record DATFDA010000087.1, read on the forward strand.
TGATGATCTTGCCACTCTTCTGCCCGATCATGATCTTCCCCGCCGCCTGCGAGCAAAGAAAGGTGCCCGTCAGGTTGGTATCGAGGACCTTTTGCCAGTCGGCCAGTTTCATATCTTCCACCGGCGCACCCCACGAAATACCGGCGTTGTTGATGAGAATATCGATCCGCTCAAATCGTGACACCACATCGTCAATCATCCGCTGCACGCTTGCAGGGTCCTTCACATCGCAGGCGAAGGCCCCCGCGCGCACTCCAAGCTTTTCCACATGGTGCGCCGTCTCCTCACAGCGCTCCTTTTTTCGCGCGGAGAGAGCCAGATTTGCCCC